>CAJWFU010000193.1:0-5467 GCA_913031315.1 uncultured Phycisphaerae bacterium
GGTTTCACGCTCATCGAAGCGGCGCTGGCCACCGTGATCATCGGTACCGGCGTGCTTGCGATCGTCTTCGCCCAACAGACTTTTCACGAGCAGAACGGCTGGGCCCAGCGTTCCGCGGTCGCGATGCGACTCGCGGGCGAGATTCGCGAGATGACGATCAACCTGCCCCGGCACGACCCCGTCACCGGCATCGAGTACTGGGGCCCCGAAGCGGGCGAGACCATGCTTCTGGACTGGGATGACGTCGATGACTTCGACGATGCGGTCTTCAGCGCGGACATCGGCAACGGGCCGGTGAACGCTCTCCGCGATCCCCTTCTGCAGTTTCCCGGTTGGAGCCAGCGGATCGAAGTCACCAACGTCGATCCGTTCGATCTGGCCACGACCCTCGAGAACGGCGCGAGCGACATGCTTCGAGTGACCGTCTTCGTGCAGCATCAGAACGCGATGGACCTCGAGCCGCGTGAGATCACGCGACTCACCTGGATCCAACCACGATGACCGACCGGTTCCGATTTCCATCAGGAGGCGTCCCGGCGTCCGGGGCCATGCCCCCCCATGCCCGTTGGAGTTCCGACATGAGTCTTCCCATTCGATCCCGGAGAACCACCGCGGTGAGGGCACCGCGTGGGGTCGCCAGCGTGCTCGCGATGATGTTCCTGGTGATCTTCGGCTCGCTCGCCGCCGCGATGGCGGTGGTCGCTTCCGGAAATCTCCGGACCGCCGACGTGTCCCTTCGAGTCAGCCGCGCCACCAGCGCGGCCGAGACCGGGCTGGTCTACGGAACCTGGGTGCTCGAACGAGAAGCCCGACGATTCATCGTGATGAAGGGCGAGATCGATCCGGATTTCGCCGCCGATCTCTGGAACGGAACCTGGGACGCCGGAGTCGATGGCGAGGTCACCGTGCTACCTCCCGAAGGCTACGAAGTGGGCACCCCCGCGGGGAGCCTCTCGGAGGCGGTTCGCGATGCCCATCTGGCGGGCGACCACTCCGAGGCGATCGAACCGGGTGACGTCGGTCTTCCCGCCTTCGACCAGGACAACGGCATCCTCGACGTGCGCCCCATCCGCGTGTCGCCGGACGCGGGATCCGCCTGGTTTCGCCTTCGATACGAGTCGATTCCGGGTGAAAACGCGATTCGCGTGGTCAGCGAAGGCGTCGACCGCGAAGTACGGCGGGTGCTTTCGATGACGGTCGAACTCGATAAAAGAATCGAATACGCGGTGGTCAGCCCCAACCGAATCATGATCGGCAAGAACGTGATGATCTTCGGACCGCTCGGGACCCGCTACGGAGAAAACCCCGGAGAGCTGAATGGTGGAACCGGCGATCCGCTCGACATGCGGAGCGACGTCCGCTGGCTCTCCGCCGATCTGGACCTGAAGCTCGATCTCTTCGAGGAACTGCTGGCCGCCAACGACGTCGACGACGATGGCCGTCTCCGACCCGGGCATCCGGTCGAAGGGCAGGATCTCGGATCCGACTTCGTCGACCTCGACGGAGACGAATTCGTCGACGACTTCGATCTCTTTCTCGATGCGTTCGATCTCGACCAGAACGGCAGCGTGGTCTACGACACTGAACTTTCCGGCGGGGCGACCGCGGAATTCGAGGGGATCGACGACCAGTTCGCCCATCTCCTGGACAATTCGAATCCAGATCGAAACGACGACGGCGTCATCGACGCCACGGACACCGAACTCGGCTGGCGGGACGGGGTGCTCGATTCGTGGGATCGCTACGCCAAGGTGCAGGGCCGGCTGGCCTTCGCCGTGGAACGCGATGACTGGGAGAACGCCCATGGCGGCCCGGTACGCACCGTGGTCCGAGGCTCGGTCCGCCCCCAGGTCGATCGAGCCGCGATGAGCTTCGGACTCGATGCCGAGAGCCTGCGGGTGGTCTCCACCGACATGTTCGCCAACAGTGCCACGTACTTCCTCGACACCGCGCTCGCAGGAGACGATTTCGAAGACCAGGTCACCAGTGGCGTCGCCGACGGAGGCGAGGCGATCCTCCCGGGTGACGACGACCATCCGGGGTATGAAACCACACCCCTGGGCAGTTCCAATCCCTATGACCTCTACCTGCGGCCGATCTACCGGGGCATCACCTTCCGCGACGTGGAGATTCCAGTGGGCACCAACGCCCTCTTCGAAGACTGCACCTTCGTCGGCGTGACCTACGTCCGAACGGAGCAGATCTGCAACGATCCGAACTGGAACTACGCGGGAGCGCTCGAGGATGCCGATCCGGGCGAGGGCTTTCTGATCCGCACCCGGTTCGAGGGACTGGTCGCCAGTCATCCCGAATTCGGCGAAGTGCTCGACAGCAAGCCGCTGAGCAACAACCTCCGATTCGCCGACTGCACGTTCCTCGGTTCACTTGCCGGCGACACGCCCGCGGAATACACCCACTGGCGGAACAAGAGCCAGATCACCGGAGCCAGCCGCTTCTTCGGTGATCCGGATGACCCCGCTCTGCTCGCCCAACCCGACGGTGAGGAACTCCAGGACCTCCTGGAATCGATTCCGGCGGAGCAGATCGAAGAAATGCGGAAGAGCTCGATCATGATGCCCGGATGGTCGGTCGACGTCGGTTCGTTCACCAACGAGACGGACGCCGAAGACCTTGATGCCACTCCCCGAGTCGAACTCCGGGGCGTGATCGTGGCGGGCATCCTCGACGTGCGGGGCACGGCGCTGGTCGAAGGCACCTTGTTGATGACCTTCAAGCCGACTTCGGGTGAAGGTCCTCTCTACTACGACGGCCAGGCCGACGCCTTCAACACGACCATCGGCTACTTCGGACCGGACGACGGAGACGGTGAGGGCTCGGACCCGCTCGACCCGTCGTTCACCGGCTTCGGGGAAATCGTCCTCGAATACGACCCCGACGTGGTGCTGCCCGACGGCATTCCGTGGCCGATCCTGGCCGAACCCATCGCCGCCAGTTACCGGGAAGGCCTTCAATGAACCGACCCATTCGAAATGCACCGTCGAGTCGTCGCTCGGGGCCTCGTTCCCGCCGGGGATTCAACCTGCTCGAAGTGCTGATCGCGCTGGCGATCACCGCCACGCTGCTGACCGCCACCCTCGCGGCCCTCGATGCCAGTTTCCGCGCCTATCAAGCGACCACCAAGGAAGTCTCCACCCAGTCGATCGGCCGCATCGTGATGCATCGCATGCTCACCCTGCTCCGGACCGGCACGGAGTTCGGCCCCTTCCCCACCGATCCGCGGATCACCCGGATCCGTTCGGACTTCATCGAGTTCCGGACTCAGGACGACGAGGTGGTGACCATCCGCTGGGATCGCTCCGAAGAACTTCTCACCTACCAGCTCGAAGGCCAGGCTCCGGTCGAACTCCTCGACGGCGTGGTCGGCACCACGGATGAGAACGGGGTGCTGATCGAACCCTTCACCCTCGAGTACGAACAGGGACGACGGCTCTACCGCGCCACCATCGATCTGACCGTCGACCCCAGCGACGTGATCGAACTTCAGATCGAAGGCGACCGGGCCAACTCGATCCGCCTCGTCGGCTCCGCCATGCCCCGCCTCGAGGCGTTCTGACGGCATTGAAGCGTGAAAATTGTTGACCCCCTCGGCCGGAGAACTACCATCTGCGGATCTCCAGCGTCGAGGGAAAGATGACCAAGGACAAATCTCAACCCTGGCCGATCGCCCACTCCGAATTGACGGGGCGGTATCGCTTCTCCCGAAGAGGCGGGGCCCTCGGGATCGTGGCCTTTCTGCTGATGTTGATTCTCAACGTCGGCCTGCTGATCTTCGTGTTCGACGCGCGTCCACCCTACGGTGAAGACCTTCGGCTCGTCCTGTCGATCTGGATCACCGCGATCACGTGGGTGATCATGGGCGTCGGCGGCGCCCTGTGGTGGCGGGCTCGAATCCGATGGGACGCCGTCGGACCGAAGGTCTGGGATGCCGATGGCTGCCTCTGCCCCTGGTGCAAGGCGGACGTCCGATCGGAAGCCTGCGGCGCCCACGGCGTGGACTTCTCGCATCGCGATCTCCTGATCGCCCACTACGCCTCCCCGATGCTCGGCAACTCCGGGCAGGCGTTGCAACGGCTGGTCGAAGCCGTTCCGAACCCCCCGCGACGAACACGACTCTCCGCCCGCTCCCATGGCTGGCTGATGAGGCAGATCCAGACGATTCGAAACCGGGACACGGATTCCGCGACCCGCAGAAGCTTGATCGTCAATCTGTCGTTGATGTGGTACGCGTTTCTGGGACTCATTCTGGCCGTCGTGATCTACCTGGTCCCCGGTGGCCTGAGGTTCATCCTCACCAGCGGGCTGGCCGGCAGCGTCCTGCTGATCCTGCCGGTCTTCCTGATCTTCGATTTCACGTCGATGGTGCCGCCGAGATGCCAGGCCTGTCGTCAGCAGTGCTTCAGCCTGAGCCAGGAGCTCTGCGGTGAATGCGGTGCCGACCTTCGCAAGCCCGGCGCGATCAACCGACGGAAATTGAACCCGAGCAGGGTCGTCGGGGTCGCCCCGATTCTCATCGGGCTCTATGCCCTTCCTTTCCTCCTGAGCTTCATCGTGGCGCAACTCCCCACCCCGGCCCGCAACGCGGTCTGGGGGGAGATCGGCGCCCCACCCGGCTACTTCAGCGAGCTCGATCTCAGCACCATGAACCTCACCCAAGTCAAGGAGGAAGCGGACCTGACCCTGCACCTGGCCCGACCCGACGGTCCGGGGATCAAGATATTCCAAGACCGCCTCTTCATCGCCCATGCGCTCAAAAATGATTTGATCCCCGAGGTCTACCGGGAGCGTGCGGCTCGCACCACCGTCTCCGCGTCGATCCGATTTGAAGACGACGGGGAAAATCAGCAGATCGTCGTGATCCCTCGGATCGCCCCGCCCCTGCTCGGCCACAAGCAACCTCGGCTTGCCTTCGGGGGTATCTCGATCGATGGAGGCCCCTGGTCCGTGGCCGCAGAGAGGACCCTCTGCTACTACGATTACAATGAAGAGTGGCATTACAGAACCAGTTCGAGGTTCCGTCGCCCCGAATCCGAAATGACCTTTCGCGTGCCCGTCGATCTGGAACCGGGCCGCCACTCGATCGTCGCCCTGTGCTGGATCGTGATCGACGGATGGGGATTGAAACCGCTGAACCTGCCGGTCGATGCCGACGGCCAACTTCGTTTCTCCACCTACGCGTACACCTACGACCTGCTCATCGAGACCACCGTGGAGGCTCGTGAGCGGTAGGAGAACGACCCTGACCGACGATGACGGATTCATTGAAGGACAAGCCGCTCACCCGCTCCGAGCTGAAGGGTCGGTCTCGATGGTCAAACCGGGCCTGGTCGGCTCCGCCATGCCCCGCCTCGACGTATTCCAAGCGATGTCGGCACGCTGAACAGCGTTTGCCCCCCCGCTGCCGCCTAGCATTCACGGAACTCCTTGTCCGGGGGGATGTGGCGAAATG
>CAJWFU010000194.1:0-5462 GCA_913031315.1 uncultured Phycisphaerae bacterium
CATGTCCTCGATCGTGATCCAGACGAGGTTGCGGGGCGTCGGTGGAGCCTCCTGGTCGATGGCTCCAGCCGGTGCGGAAGAGAGGGTCAGGGCGAGGAACACGATGAGCGAATGCCACTGGATCATGAGGACAGCATACGAACGCGGAACTCCGCATTCCATACCGTCAGATCATCAAGCAGGAGGCACCGGTTTTTGGCATCATCCATCCATGGATGTCGGCACGATCACCAGTACCCCGGATGAGCTGCGGGAAGGACTGTTTGGAGGAGTATTCCTCTTCATTCTGGAGGCTCTTCCCGGCCTTTCCGAGGAAGGCATGCGACCTCGGTGGAACCTCGAAACGAAGTACTACGGCGCGATCATCCCTTCGCTGCTCGAGTTGGTGGAGCCGGTCGCCGGGCAAGGGCCGAGCCGATCGATCCTTGCGGTTCGTGAAAGCGATCGTCGCACCCTGGGTGGCGATTTCGATTCGATTTCCCGTCTCTGGTCATCCTATTTTCGTCCCGCGAAAACGGTGGTCGAGGGGGCGGATCGCATCGATCCCGGACTGGAGAACTCACTGGGGGTTCACTATCGGGGTGGAGACAAACTGGCTGCTCGATGGGATACGAACCCGATCTCTCGCGAAGACTATCTTCGGATCATCCAGGATCGGTTGAAGAACGACCCGACCATCAAGCACTGTCTCATCGCCAGTGACGACGAGCGATTCATCGAGCTCGCGAAGGACCGACTCGATATTCCAAGACTGGTGCTCGAGGCGGGTGAACAGCACAAGTCCAGTTCTTTGGAACAAGACCCCATTGCTCGGGCCCGATCGGCGCTCCGGGATTGCCTGCTGTTGTCACGGTGTCGGACCATCATGCAGACATCGTCGGCACTCCCCTCCTTCGCGAAGGTGCTCCGGCCGGAAGTCGACTGCCGCCGATGTGCGGCATCCAAGTGGTTTTCGACCGTTCCTTATTTCCCCGTCGCCCATATTCCGATCCATGAGCCCGGGGACCCTCGCCTCCGCGCCATCATCGATCAGGCCATGAAGGGTGACTGGACGCGGGAACCGGAAGCGGCGGGCTTTCGCCATGACTTCGCGTTCGTGAAACCGGAGACGATTTCCCGGAAACCGATCTCGAAATACTGGTGGTCCCGCCTGGCTCGACGGATACGGCTCGGATGAAAGACAACGACCCCGCCCGAAGGCGAGGTCGTTGTGGTTCTTTCTGGATTCAAGCGGCCGAGGCCGCGGGAATCACTTGACGGCGACGCTGGCGCCGGCTTCTTCGAGGGCCGTCTTGAGGGCCTCGGCTTCGTCCTTGGAGATCTTCTCCTTGACGGCCTTGGGGGCGCTGTCGACGATTTCCTTGGCTTCCTTCAGACCCAGGCCGGTGGCTTCGCGGACAGCCTTGATGCACTGGATCTTCTTGTCGCCTGCGGCTTCGAGAATGACGTCGAATTCGGTCTGCTCGGCAGCCTCGTCGGCGTCGTCGCCACCACCAGCGGCCATCATGACGGCGCCACCGGCGGCCGGCTCGATGCCGTAGGTGTCCTTCATGTAGTCAGCGAGATCAACCGCTTCCTTGAGGGTGAGGGCAGCGATCTCGTCGCCCATCTTGGTGATCTTCGCGTCGTAGGTCTTGGCTTCGGTTTCTTCGGACATTGGAAACTCCGTTCCTCTTGTGGTGCCCCCCGAGAGGGACCGCACTCGCGGTCTTTAACCCTGGGGCCAGTCGGGGCGGCGGGAAAGGGACTGGTGAACTGGTGAACTGCAGATGAGAAGGGGAGAGTGGTCAGCCGACCTTGGCGATCGATTCGCCGTTCTCCAACTTCTCCTGGATGGTCTTGACGACGCCGAGGAGCTTCGAGCCGGGGCTCTTGGCACATCCAACGACGTTCTTGTGAGGCGTGAGAAGGATGGTGACGACGGTGGCCTGTGCCTCGTCGCGGGTGGGGAAGGCGGACAAGGCCTTCACACCCTTCGCACCTTCGAAGTAGATGCCGTCGAGCGAGGCAGCCTGAAGCTCCATTTGCTCGACCTTCTTGGCCCACGACATGATCTCGCGGGCCACGTCGACGGCACTCTCGGCGCCGTAGACGAAAGCTGATGGTCCGACCAGGCTCGGAGCGAGGGCTTCGAGCGGCGTACCGTCAAAGGCCTTCCTGGCGAGGGTGTTCTTGAGCAGCGTGACCTGGATCGCCTTCTTGCGGAGATCATTCCGCATTTCGTTGTTGGCGATCGCATCCATGCCGCGAATGTGAACGAGGACGCCGCCGGTGACACCGTCAAACCTGCGGCGGTACTCCTCGACGATCATTTCCTTGACGGGCTTGCTCATGGGGAGGTCCTTCCGCGGATCAGAGGGCGATCTCGACGCCGGGAGTCATCGTCCCGGAGATCACGATCTTCTTGACGTACAGGCCCTTGGTTGCGGCGGGCCGGATCCGCTCGACGGTCTCGAGGAAGAACTGGAGGTTCTCGACGAGATCGCCTTCGGCAAAGCTCATGCGACCGACCACGATGTGGATGTTGCCACCATCATCGTTCCGGTACTCCTGCTTGCCGGCGGCGAATTCCTTCACCGCGGTGATGACGTCGGGAGTCACGGTTCCGGCCTTGGGGCTGGGCATGAGGCCCTTGGGTCCCAGGACCTTGCCGAGTCGGCCGACGAATCGCATCATGTCGGGACTGGCGATCGCGACGTCGAAGTCGGCCCAGCCATCCGTGATCTTCTTGACCAGTTCCTCGCCGCCGGCTTCGATCGCACCGGCCTCGACGGCCTTTTCAGCCAGGTCGGTGTTGCAGAACGCGACGACGCGTGAGGAGCGACCGATGCCCTTGGGCATGGAGATCGAACCGCGAAGAGCCTGGTCCGCCTGCTTGGGATCGATCCCGAGGTTGGCGACCACGTTGACGGCCTGATCGAACTTGGGAGCCTTGAACGCCTTCAGGACCTTGATGGCCTCCGCGGGGGAGACCGGTCCTTCGGGGAGCAGATCCAGATTCGCCTGATGTCGTTTGTTGAATTTCGGCATGCTCAGAGAACCCCTTCCTCGATCTCGACGCCCATGGAACGGGCGGTGCCGGCGATGACCCGCATGGCGGCTTCCACGCTGCCGGAGTTCAGGTCGGGCATCTTCTCTTCGGCGATCGCCTTCAGCTGATCGCCGGTGAGGGTGCCGACCTTCGTCACGTTGGGAACGCCCGATCCACTTTCGATCTTGAGGGCGGTCTTGATGAGCACCGAGGCGGGTGAGGCCTTGATCTCGAATTCGAAGGAACGGTCGTCGTAGACGGTGATGACACAGCCGACGATCTTGCCGTTCGCTTCCTTCGTGCGATCATTGAATGCGGTGATGAATTGACCCGGGTTGACGCCGTTGGCGCCGAGCGCGGGACCGATCGGGGGCGCCGGCGTTGCTTTGCCGCCGGGAGCCATGATCTTGAATACTTTAGTGACCTGCTTGGCCATCGTTGCCTACCTCCCACCGGGGCCCTTCGCCTCTTCGGAGGCTCCAGAAGCGTTGTCCGACCAAGTTGGACATCCGCGACCCAGTAGTTCATACGGTCTGAGTTGAGTCGAGCAGTCTAGCGAAACTTCGCCCGGATGCCAAATGCCGAAGGGAGAAAGAGGCGGATTCCACCTTCGAACTGGGGGAATCCGCCGCTGGTTTCTCGGGCGACGCCTGATTCAGGGGGGAGAATCAGGGATTCACGGTCCAGCCGAGCAGGAGAAGCCCGAAATCAGCCCCATCGGTGGTGCCGTCGCCATTGAGATCGGTGGCCCCATCTTGGCCCCAGCCGAGCATCAGAAGGCCGAGATCAGCACCGTCGACCCGGCCATCGCCGTTGAGATCGGCGGGATCCCCGATCGTGCCGCCATGGGACCACATCGAATCGGGAATGACGTCGTAGGCCATGCCGGGGCCGCCGATCCGGGCGAAGCAGCCGGCACCGCCGCCATTTTCGAAGAACTCGATGCGGATCGGATGCTTGCCGGCCAGGAGACTGATGGAGCCCGTGCGTTCGACCATGCCGTGGACGCCGTCGTTGTCGACCACCAGATCCTCGCCGATCCACAGCCGGCTTCCATCGTCGCTTTCCATTCCGAAAGTCCAGGACCCGCTCTCGGCGATGTCGACCCAGCCTTGCCAGACGACCCCGACCTCGTTGGCGCGGCCGGTGTCGGCGAACTCGCCGTTGGTCGAGGGGGCGTCGATCCGCGACCAGACGCTCTCGGCGTACGAATCGAGCGGTTCGAAGTCCGGGAGGACTCCCGGATTGCTGAGGACGTAATAACGACCGAGCACGCCCGGCAGGTCGCCGGTCACCACGACCGGAGGCCGTGGGTTGTCGATTCGGATGTCCACCGTCGCGTTATCGAGCACCGTGCCGGCGCCGTCGATCACCGCATATTGGAACTCGTCGGCGACCTCGGTCGTGGTCGGGGCGATGTACCGCAGGGCGGGGCGGCCGAGGAATCCGCCGTCCTCGACCAACTCGATGGTGCCGCCGAGCGTGCTCGACGGGTCGAAGTCGCCGAGGAAGACGTCACCGCAGTCGAGTCCCGCGTCGTTCGCCAGCACGTCGATGACGATCGACTCACCGGGGAGGATGCTCGCCGAGTCGTCGCGGGCGACGGTCTCGGGGGTCACCGTGTAGTCGCAGCTGGCGTTCGCCAGGGTGTTCGCGACGTTGGTGATGTTCTCGGGGCAGAATCCGAGGCCCATGTTCGCGAGCCCACCGGGGCAGCCGTGGCAGTAGCTCATGATCGTGCCGTTCTCGGCGCCGGTGCAGTCACCGTTTCCGCAGCCATCGACGCCGATGTCGTGGGTGTGGGGGCAGCCCACGTTGTGGCCGAGTTCATGACCGAAGACGATCAGGTCCCAGTTCTGGTTGCTGTTGTTTTCGATCGGATAGGGAAACGAGCCGTTCAGGTTGGCGCTCAGGCCGTAGCCGTAGTCGCCGCACAGGCCGGGCAGCCAGGCCACGCCGCCGCCGAGTCCGCGGCCGCTGAGGAAGTGGGCGAGATCACGCTCCACGTGCTCCATCTCCGCCTTCCACAGGTCGCGGAAGGCGTAGAGCTCGTCGGCGGTGCCCTCGGCGTTCCACGGATCCTCGTCGGTCCAGAGCCGGATGTAGTTCGCCCGGAGGCGGATGCCGAGGTCTCGTTCGTAGATGCTGGTGGTCGCCGCCATCAGGGTTCCGATGTATCCGAGGGTGGCGTCGGTGTCGCCCTCGAAGAGGCCCGTCAGTTCCTGGTCGCTGTCGATCGCGAGGGTGATGAGTTCGCAGCCGGTACCGAGGTTCACCGCTCCGCGGCGGGCCCGGGGGTCGCGGGCCGGTCGCTGGGGTCCCATGGCGCGAGCGGCATCGGCGTTCGGAACCGGGTCGAGGAGGTCGGTGCCGCAGAAGTTCGCGGCGAGTTCCGGATCGAGCGGCGGCAGGCCGTCGAGCCGGTGGATCA
>CAJWFU010000195.1:0-5453 GCA_913031315.1 uncultured Phycisphaerae bacterium
CGCGGTCGTACCCCGCGCCAACGTCGAACTCATCGAGGGCTGAAGCATGATCTCGAGATCCAATGAACCGCCCGGTCTTCGACGGCGATTGCACGCGGTGATCACCGCCGTGGTCGTCGCGGTTTCCGGCAGCGCGATGGCGACCCCGCCCGCGCCGACGGATGTCCGGGCGGCGGATCGCCCCTGGGATGGGGGCGGCGTGGTTCAGGTCTTCTGGACGTTCCCCGCGGACGCCGCGGACCTCGAAGGCTTCCAGATCTGGCGATCGGAGACCGAAGACGAGACCGGCGCTCGGAACGGCGACCAGCGACGAAGTGCGTTGCAGGAGGCGATGACCGCGGCCGAAACCCGGGAGTACGATCGACTGGTCGAAGTCGAAGGCGTGGCTCCCGAGGATGCACGAATGCAGGCCCGGCGGGTCGGTCGCCAGACCGCGATCGAACTGTCTCGCCAAAAGGACGGGATCGAACCCGAGGAGACCGGGCCACATGGTGGTCACTGGCTCCTGGTCGACACCGTTTCCGACCCGAAGGTCTTCAAGACGTCGGCGGCGGGGATCGAATACGTCTTCACGGCCAAGAAACTCGATGCGGACGCCGAGTATGCCTTCATCGTCTACAGCATTGCGGGCGGAGATGGCAAGACGAGCGTGAGGAGCGTGGCCTCCGGGCCGAGTTCCAGCGTGAGGCCCGAGGCTGCGGTCTTGAATCTCGGTCGGGGTCCGCTGTTCGTGATTCTCGCACTGCTTTGTGGCGTGGTTCTCTTCTTCATCATCAAGGCGCGGCGTGGCGCCGTCCTCAAGATTCGCAAGATCGCCGGTCTTTCCGCCATCGACGAGGCGGTCGGGCGGGCGACCGAGATGGGCCGTCCGATGCTGTTCATCAACGGCATTCAGGACATGGACGATCTTCAGACCGTCGCCGGCATCACGGTGCTGGGAAAGGTTGCGAAGACCGCGGCGGAATACGACGCTCGCATCGAGGTCCCCACCTGCCGATCTCTGGTGATGAGTGCGGCCCGCGAGACGGTCGAAGCGTCGTATCTGACCGCCGGTCGGACCGACGCCTACAACCCCGACCTCATCTACTACGTCACCGACGAGCAGTTCGGTTTCACCGCCTACGTCTCGGGCCTGATCGTCCGGGATCGTCCCGCGGCCTGCTTCTACATGGGGGCCTTCTTCGCGGAAAGCCTGATTCTCGCGGAGACCGGCAACTCGGTCGGGGCGATCCAGATCGCGGGAACGGCGATGCCGAGCCAGCTGCCGTTCTTCGTGGCGGCCTGTGACTACACGTTGATCGGCGAGGAATTCTTCGCTGCCAGTGCCTACCTCTCCGAGCAGCCTGAACAACTGGGCAGTCTCAAGGGGCAGGACATGGGCAAGCTTCTGGTCGGGGTGGTCCTGGTGGTGGGCGTTCTGCTCGCCACGGTGGGCACGCTCACCGGCAACGACATGATCCTGTCCGCCGTGGACTGGTTCAAGAACACGGCATTGACCGGCTGAGGAGCACCGAACCGTGAAGCGCACCGTTCCACTCATCATCACCGCGACCGTCGGCGTTCTGCTGATCGTCGCCAATTTCATCCCGGCCTTGTCCGCGTGGGGCGAAGACGCGACCACGTTCTTCGCGATCATCGCCGCGATGGCCTTCGTGCTCGGAGGCGGGAGCCTCCTCAAGGTGCATTTGAAGAAGCTCTCCGACCGCGGACCGGGCTGGGCGTTCTCGCTCATCGTCCTCGGTACGTTCCTCGCGACGCTGGCGATCGGGCTCTTCAAGCTCGGCGTCCCACCGAATGCCGCCTATCCCGACAAGCCGTGGGCCGGCGACGTTCAGGGTGAAGGCACCGCCTTCTGGTGGATCTACGAATACGTCTTCAAGCCATTGACGGCGACGATGTTCGCGATGCTCGCGTTCTACATCGCGTCCGCGGCGTTCCGGGCGTTCCGAGCCAAGAATTTCGAGGCGATCCTGCTTCTGGGAACCGCGTTCATCATTCTTCTGGGCCGAACCGCCGCCGGACCGTTCCTCACCGACTGGATTCCCGCCGACGGCTGGTTCAGCGGGCTCCGGATGGAAGAGTTGAGCGTGTACATCATGCAGGTGTTCAACACCGCGGGAAACCGGGCGATCATCATCGGCATCGCCCTTGGAATCGCGAGTACCTCACTGAAGATCCTCATGGGTCTCGACCGCTCCTATCTCGGTGGAGGAAACTGACCCATGGGATTCCTTGACCGACTCAACGAACTCGACCGTCGCTGGATCTTCCTGATGATGGGTCTTGCAGTGGCGGTGCCGATCATCGTCATCGGGATCACCGGAAAGACGTTGCCGGAACTTCCCACGCCACTCGCCAAGGCGACCTTCGAGGTCCTCGATGATCTCGAACCCGGTTCCAAAGTCCTGCTTTCCTGGGACTTCGACCCCGCCAGCGAGGGTGAACTGGGACCGATGGCGACCTCGTTCATCCGGCAGTGTGCTCAGAAGGGCCACCGGATGTACTTCATCGCCTTGTGGCCGGTGGGTGGGCAGATGATCCGCTCGAGCACGAGTCGGGTGATCGGAAAGTACTACCCGGACCTCGAGTACGGACGTGACTGGGTCGACCTCGGATTCAAGGCCGGCAACGAAGCGGTGATCAAGACGATCGCGACCGACTTCGGACAGATCTTTCCAAATGACGCCCAAGGCACGCCGATCGAAACAATCCCGATGATGTCGGGGATCGGGAGCCTGGCGGATTTCGATGTGCTGGTGAACGTGAGCGCGGGCTATCCCGGAAGCAAGGAGTGGGTCCTCTACGCGGCGACGCCGTTGAAGAAGCCACTTCTGATCGGGTGCACCGGAGTGCAGGCTCCGCAGATGTACCCCTATGTGCCGTTGCAGGTGCAGGGGCTGCTGGGGGCCATCAAGGGTGCGGCGGAATACGAGTCCGTGGTCAACTCCTGGGTTCGAGGCGACACCTTCGCTCAAGCGCTCGCCGAGGATGGTGTGCCCGGCGTTCAGAGCTCGGTCTTGACCAAGGACTTCCCACGTTCGATTTCGGAGGTCGATCAGTGGGCCACCGAGAATGCCGGGAAGGGCCTCGATGCCGATCAGGTTCGTGGCATTCAAGCACTCTCCCCGGCTCAGAAGGAATTGCTCGTGGACATCGCCCACGACCCTGAGCCGGCGGTGTTCCTGGAGGCACAACGTCGGATGGGGCCGCAGTTGGTGGCCCATATTCTGATGATCATCCTGATCGTGATGGGCAACGTGATCTACTTCGCGAACCGTCGCCGTGGAGGTACTCGATGAATCGTCAGAATCGAATTCTGTTCGTGGTGATCGGAATCTTCGCGGCCTTGGTGGCCGCCCGGGCCTTCGTGGGTGACGGCATGGGCCGGATCTACAGCGAACTTGATTCCAAGGAGTTCGTGAAGGTTCAGATCCCGATCCTGGATCAAGGAACGATCGGTGACGACACCGGTGATGAATCGGCCGCGGAGGCCGGCATGGAGGAAGTCTGGGTTCCCGCGCAGTCCGACGACGGCCGTGAGTTCCGCAACGCGGATTCCCCGCTGGAAAGTTGGAACGTCCGAACGAAGGTTCCGGCTCGCGAGTATTTCGCCGGTGACAATCCGGCGATCTCGCTGGACTGGGTGCGGACCATCGGGCTCTGGAGCGCCGCGCTCTTCACCCTGGCGATCTTCTCGTTCCTCTATCGGGACAATCCGGTCTACAAAGTGGCCGAGTCGGTGGTGGTCGGTGTGTCGGCGGGCTACTGGATGGTGGTTGGCTTCTGGGACATGATCGTCCCGAACCTGCTGGGAAAGCTGGTCCCGGGTCTGGTGCAGGCGACCTTCCTGCCGGGGCTCACCCAGCTCGATCCACATTGGGGATATCTCATCCCGGCCGCCTTCGGCATCCTGCTGCTCATGCGTCTCTCCCCCAAGGGACAGTCGTTGAGTCTCTGGACGCTGGCGTTCATCGTGGGAACCACCGCGGCGATCCGCATGGTCGGATACATCGAAGGTGACTTCCTGAGCCAGGTGAACGCCACCGTGGTTCCGATCTACCAGGAGATCCAGAACGCTGATGGAACGGTCAACGGGTACTCAACCTTCTGGGCGAGCGTCCGTCAGTTGACCCTGTTGATCGGCGTGCTGGCATGTCTCACCTACTTCTTCTTCAGCGTCGAGCACAAGGGTGCGGTGGGCAAGGTCGCGAAGCTCGGGATCTGGTTCCTCATGATCACCTTTGGTGCGGCTTTCGGCTTCACGGTCATGGGACGAATCGCCCTTCTGGCCGCCCGGTTTGAATTCCTCTTCATCGACTGGCTCTGGCTGATCGATCCTGCGGGAGACCGAGTGGTCGCTTCGACCGCGATGCTGATGGGTGGCTGACCGCTGGTATGAAATCCGATGAAATGAACTTCCGCCCCGCTTTGCGGGGCGGTGTTCTTTCATGGATATGGTCTGTGGTGCGATACCGAAGGGGGCTTCGGAGTCGGGTCCATGCCAGATACCAGGAGATCGAAAAGCAGTCCCGTGAAACCAGGCGACGGGAGTCATGGGGATCATGGGGATCCCGGGAATCAGGGCTCGGGAGTGCACGATCCGAGCGGAATCCTCGAGACCGCGGTGAGGGAACAGGAAGGTCGGGTCGATCGACGACGGATCGTGGGAACGGCGATTCTGGCTGCCATGATCAGCGGAGGTACCTCGTCGGCGGACCTGCTCGCCGGTTGGAACTTCAATCAGTTGGAATCCGGAAGTGATTGGATCTCCGCCGATTCCGGCCGGGGCTGGATGGATCTCGGAGACCTCGCGGCTTCGTCGGATTCGTATGAAGGCACCGATTTGAATGCGCTTCCGGGTTGGACTCCGGGTCGTTCCCTGGGATTCCAGGGCGCGGAAGTCGCGGATGGCGCGGTTCTACTGGGGGCATCCCTCGGAGGGATGTCGCCGGGGGGGGCGTTGGAGGGACGTCTTTCCTTCGCCACCCGTCGGAGTTTGACCGGGTTCGACGAGATCACGATCGAACGTTGGTCTGGCGCGGATTGGATGAAGGTCGAGGTCCTGGATGTTCAGTCGAGGTGGACCATGGAAGACGTGGTCTTCACCTTTGACGGCCTCGCTGGAGACCTGCTGCTTCGACTGGACTTTGCCGGAGCGACAAGTGGGGCGGGCACGATTCGCATCGACAATCTCCGGCTGGAGACCACGACGGTTCCCGCCCCCGGTGGGTTGGCGCTGCTCGCTCTCGCGGCGGTCTCCGCCGGCGGCGGAGGCCGGGGCCGGGATCGAGATTGACCTGGAACGGGAGCGGGACGGCCGGTCCCCTGAACCCGGTCGTCCTGGAGCGCGGAGGCGGCGGTCGGCGACGATCGCCGCCTCCGTCGTGTGGTGGTGGTTCGTCGGATGCTCGACCGTGAGTGTTCAGGCGCGCCTGGTGGAGGTCTTCGCCTCG
>CAJWFU010000196.1:0-5430 GCA_913031315.1 uncultured Phycisphaerae bacterium
GGCCGAACATCCGGCAGGCCGCGATCCGACCCTGCTCGCTGCTGGTCGCGGCGAGGGCGGGAAATCCGATCACGTCGCCGGCCGCGTAGACCGAGGGCACGTTGGTACGGAAGGATTCGTCGACGGGGATGCGGCCTCGATCATCGGTCTTCACCCCGGCGTCGCCAAGGCCCAGGGCATCGGTGACCGGGGTTCGGCCGATGGAGAACAGCACCGCCTCGGAGACGATTCGTTTTCCGCTTTCAAGTTCCAGATCGACCTCGGTGCGATTGCCTTCCTCGAAGAGTTCCACGCGGGCCACGGCCTCCCCGAGTCGGAAGGTGACGTCGAGGTTCCGCATCTGATGCATGAGTTCATCGACGATCTCTCGATCCACGAAGTCCAGGAGTCGTTCGCGCCGGTCGATGAGCGTGACCTGGACCCCGGCGGCCGCGAAGATCGAAGCGTATTCGACCCCGATCACGCCGCCACCGACCACCGCGAGGCTGGAGGGAAGCTCTTCGAGCTTGACGATGTCGTCACTGGTGAGGATTCGGCGGCCGTCACTGGGGCCGGTGGGGGGGGACGCGGCGACGGTGCCGCAGGCGACCATGATGTGGCGAGTGGAGAGGATCCGATCTTCGTTGTCGCCCACGATCCGGACGTGATGCGGATCGACCAGCGACGCTTCGGCGGTGATCACCTCGATATCGTTCCGGACGAGGCCGTCCCGAACCACGGACGCTTCGGATCGCATGACTTGTCGAACGCGTTCCAGAAGATCGCTCATCTCGGGGCGACGGGTCAGATGCCATTCACCGCCGTTGCGACCGACCGGTCCGACCGCTTCCACGATCGCCTCCCGCAGGGTCTTGGATGGGATCGTGCCGGTGAAGTTGCAGACTCCACCCACCCGAGGGTATTTCTCCACCATCGCGACTCGCTGGTGGAGTTTCGAGGCCTGGATGGCCGCCGACTGGCCGGCGGGTCCACTTCCAATGACGATCAGGTCGTAGTCGTGCTCGAGGGTTTCCATCCTCGCAGGGTACCCGAGGCCTTTGAGCGATCCGACTTCGAGGTCAGTGGCGGCGGATTCGGGCGATGAAGAAACCATCCATCGCCCCGGCGATCGGAGGTCCGTCGCGATCGGGGGCGAAACGCCGCATGCACGATTCGGCATCCGCTTCCGGGGGATCCAGAAGCGGCAGACCGGTCGGGATCTCGGCCGGAAGTGGATCCAGTTCCAGTCGGAGTTCATCGCCGTATCGAGCGAGCGCCCGTTCGATGACCGCTTCGTTTTCGGTTCTTCCGAGGGTGCAGGTGGCGTAGACCACCACGCCGCCGGGTCGGACGGCGTGCAGGGCCGAGTGAAGAAGCGCCTTCTGGGTGGAGGCCAGTCGTCGAACGCCCTTGACGGTCCAGGTGGCGAACGTCTCGGGCTGATCGGCCCGGAATCGGCCTTCGCCCGAGCAGGGTGCATCGACCAGAACGCGATCGAAGGTCGCGGTCTCGCGGGGATGGATTCTTTCTCCGGCACTCTGTCGAATCGCAGCCGTGACCCCGCACTGCTGGAGAAAGGCACGCATGCGGTGGCATCGCGTCCGACTGCGATCGTTGGCGGTCAACTCGAGCTCGCCATCCACGAGGGCGGCGATGGCGGCCGACTTTCCTCCGGGGGCCGCACAAAGATCGAGAATTCGCTCGCCGGGCGCCGGTTCCAATGCCACCGCGGCGAGCATCGACGTGATCGACTGGACGATGACACGACCTTCGGTCCAGGCCGGAAGGGCGGTGATCTTGGAGACTTCATCGTCGCGGACCACTCGGGCCCAGGGCATTCCGTCGACCGCCATCCCGGCGAGGCCTTCGGCTTCCAGAGTCGCGAGCGTCTCTTCGATCGGTCCGCGAAGTGGATTGAGCCGGATGCCACGATGGCGATCGCCCGCAGTGGAGGCGATGATCCGATCCGCGACCGATGGGAATCGCTCGAAGTCCTGATGAACGCGGTCCATCCAGGCCGGAGGCAGCGAATGTTTCGGATCGGGTTCAGGGGAGGGCACGTTCGGCCTCTCGTCCGATGACCGACATGGAGTGCTTTCGGAGCATGTTTCGTTGCCAGACGGCCGCCGTGCGCCATCGGGGTTCTTCGAGTGAATGTTCCCAGGCCGAAAGTGAGGCGAGCAAGCGGATCAGATCGGTGGTTCGTCTGGACGCGAGGTCGTCGCGTTCGCCCGGGTCCATGGCGAGATCGAAGAGCAGCGCCCGTCGTCCGTCGACCCGGATGGCCTTGAGATCCTGATCGCGGATGGTCGCCACCGGTCCTCGGCGCCAGTGGAAGAGTCGACGTGGACGATCGATCCGATCGCCTCTGAACCACGGCTGAAGATCGACGCCGTCCAGATCCTCCAGATCCGCCCCCGCGATCGCGAGCATCGTCGCATCGAGGTCGAGGATGCTGACCGGATCCTTGAATCGCCCTCGTCGATCACCGGTTCGGTGCCAGATGGCCGGGACTCGAACTCCACCTTCGAAGTGGGAACCCTTCATGCCGCGCCAGGGACCGTTGTCGGAACCGTTGCTGGTCGCGCCGCCATTGTCGCCGAGGAAGAGAATGATCGTGTCGCGGCCGGTCGCCTCGGTCGCTTCGATGATCGCTCCGCAGGCTCGATCGAGGGCTCGCGTCATGGCGGCGCAGATCCGCCGGTGGTCGGGCTTCATTTCGGAGGGGATCTCGGCGAGATCCGATTCCAAGGCGTGCATCGGCGTGTGGGGGGCGGTGAACGAGACCAGTAGGAACGAGGGGCGGTCGGCATGGCGAGCCACGTGATCGACGGCTTCGGTCGCGATGAGATCGGTGACGTATTCGATCTCCGCTTCCGAGGTGGTCCGGCGTTCATCCGGTCCGATTCGCTCCCACGCCCGATCACCGTTCTCCAGCGTCGGATTCCCGAAGTAGGAGCGACTGCCCGCCCGCAGCCCGCGGAATTCATCGAACCCTCGCTCGGTGGGCAGGAAGCGATCGTCGAGCCCGAGGTGCCACTTGCCCACGATCCCCGTGGCGTACCCGGCAGCACGAAATCGATCCGCGATCGTTCGTTCCCCGAGCGGAAGTCCTCCGGCGGCACGGGAGGCCAATCCCGGGAGGTTGTATTCGTGGCCGAACCGTTGTTGATGTCGGCCGGTCAGCATGCCGGCGCGGGAGGGGCTGCAGACCGACGCCGTGGTGTAGCAGGCCTCTAGAACCAGGCCCGTTTCGGCCAGTCGATCGAGGGCGGGTGTCTTGAAATCCGTTTCGCCTTGAAAACCGAAATCCGCCCAGCCGGCATCATCCGCGAGCAGCACCACGATCGAGGGAGGTTCTTCGGCGTGTGCGGTGGTTCCGCCGCTGACGAAGATCAGAGTCAGAATCCGAGCCGCGAGCCTTCGCCGGTGATTTCCGGTCACGAAGACGCCACCCGATCCAGCAGACGCTGAATCGCCCGGCCAAGGTCGTCACGCGAGATTGGTTTGCGAAGGACCTCATCCACGCCGGCGGACTCGATCGAGCTGATGGCGTCTTCTCCGTATCCGGTGATCAGGGCGGCGGCTTTGCAGAAACCCCTGGCCCGAGCTTCGCGGATGAATTCGATCCCATCCATCTCCGGCATGCTGAGATCGCTGAGCAAAAGGTCCACGGAGGAGGACTCGAGAAGCGAGAGGCCCTTCCGGCCGTTATCCGCGGCGAGCACGTCGTAGCCGAGTGATGCCACCAGCGCTTCGGTCGTGGATCGAACCATTTGATCGTCGTCGACCACCAGCACCAGGCCGGTTCCGGTCACTGGTTCCGTGGGCGGGACCTCCGTGGTCATCATCGAGCGATCGATGTGGAAGCGGGGGAGTCGTACCTGGAAGGAAGACCCCTTTCCGACCTGGCTCTGCACGTTGATGTCGCCTCCCAGTTCCGTGGCCACGCGATGGACGATGGTGAGACCGAGTCCGCGTTCCGCCGCGCTGCGGCGAGTGGTGAAGAACGGATCGAAGAGTCGCTCGCGGATCTCGGGCGGCATGCCGGATCCGTTGTCGCGGATCTCGATGACGATGAATTCATCGTTCGACGAACGATGCATTCCCGCCACCACTTCGCCGGAGACGTGGCTCACCGCATGAATGGCGTTGGTGATCAGATTCTGGATCAGTCGAAGAATCGCGGTTCGATCGCCCACCACGCCGGAATCCGGATCCGTGATGTCTATCCTGATCCGCACGCCCTGCGGGACCGTGGGCTGGAGGAGGGTCACCGCTTCCCTGATCACTTCCGGAACGTCGGTTCGTTCATCGGTCGCGACCCGGCGACGGGTCAGCAGCAGGACCTGCTCCACGAAGTCTCGGCCACGTTCCGCGGCAAGTTGAATGTCGAGCAGACTCTTGCGACGCTCGGGGTCGGGCTCATCCATCGCCAGGGTCGACGCGAGGCCGAGGACCGGCATCAGCAGATTGTTGATGTCGTGGGCCACGCCGCCGGCGAGCTGGCCGAGCGCGTCCATCCGCTGGGCGTTCGAGAGACGTTGTTCGAGCTGGTCACGATTGATCTTGGCGGAGAGCGGTTCGGCGAACGCTCGGACGGCGGCGATCGAATGTTCGTCGTGCACCCGCCCTTCGCTGGCATCGGCCACGAGAAGGATGCCTTCGAGTTCTTCTCCAGCCAACACCGGGACCGCGACCCAGGGGTGATTGATCCTGGAGTCGCCACGTTCGAACCCGGGAGGGAGATCGATGCCGTTCCCCGTCAGGCCACCACGCTGAGTTTCGGCGACCTCGCGGATGAATTCGGCGGGAAAGGTTTCCGCGTCGTCGCAGAAGATGTCGCGACCCGTGGAGTCGATGAAATACGCCTTGGAAGCCCCGAACGCCTGCGCCATCGCTCCGAGAAGATGTTCGAGGACATCCACCCACCGACGGGAGGCGAGCAGTCGCTCCGCCGCGTCACCGGCGGCGATCAGGATCCGGTCTCGAGTCTCTCGACGCTGTTGTTCCAGCAGGCGACTCCAGGTGAGACCGGCGAGGTCCGCGAGGAACTCCAGTTCACCGACGTGTGATGCCTCGAAGGCGCCGGGTTTCGAGGAGGCCAGGCCGAGGGTGCCGACGACCTCGCCGGCAGAATTCACCGGGAGGTAGCAGCGACTCCGAATCTCGACCCGGCGAAGCGCCGACGTCTTGCTTCGGTTCGTGGGGTCGAGTCGAGTGTCTTGGATCAGGATCGATTCACCGCGTTGGATGACTCGTCCGGGATGGCGTTCCCACGCGGTTCGTTCGGCTTCGCGGACCTCGTCCTCGTCGAGACCTCTCGCACCGACGAGCCTGAGATGGAGAGAGCTCGGGTCCCGGAAGTAGATGCCGGTGAATTCGATGTCGTAGAGCTGGGCCGCCAGGTCGCTCAACGCCTGTCCGAGGTCGTCGATGTTGCCGACTCGA
>CAJWFU010000197.1:0-5419 GCA_913031315.1 uncultured Phycisphaerae bacterium
TTTTCTTGGGAGCCAGGACGAGGGTCGAGCCGAATCCAAGATGATACACCAGCCCCGGTGGTGAATGCCACCATCCTGATCAAAGTCCCCTTTGACCCCCGATAGTTGGCCCTGAATCAGGAAACTGCCCTTCAAATGAGGGCTTGGAACCCCGGGTTGGGTACCCTCGACGAGATCTGGCCCTTGTCTGGCACCGCCGGTCCTGCCAATGCCCCTTGGGAGATCACGCCACCGTATGGCGTCACGACTCTGGAATCTCGCCCTCCGCACCTCCGCCCGTCTCGGATTCGGGCGGGAATGGTGGTTGCTCGTGGTTGCTGCGGCCCTGGGCCTGTTCATGGGTGTCGCGGCCCTCGGCTTCATTCTGCCGATCCAGGCCCTCGAACACACCGCGGAATCACTGGGACTCGAACGACCCGGCCTCCTGCTCTGGCTGCTGCCGATCGTACCGGTCCTTGGAGCACTCCTGACCGGGATATTGAATCGGCTCCTCCCGACCGAGTTCAAAGGACACGGGGTCTCCGCGGTGATCTTCGCGGTCTCCCGCCGTCAGTCCCGACTTCGGCTTCGACTGCTCGTTCGACAGTGGCTCGGCTCCACCCTCACGATCGGCAGCGGAGGCTCCGCCGGTCCCGAGGGGCCGATCGTCACGATCGGTGCGGTGATCGGTGCCAATCTCTCACGACTTCTCCGACTGGATGCCAAGGGGGGCACCACCCTTCTGGGTTGCGGGGCCGCCGCCGGTCTGGCTTCGGTGTTCAACGCCCCGCTGGCAGGAATCTTCTTCGTCCTTGAAGTCCTTCTCCGCGACTTCTCACTGCGAACCTTCACCCCGATCGTGATCGCAGCGGTCCTTGCGGCGGCGACCACCCAGACGATCCTCGGAACCAATGAGCCTCTCTTCGGCGTCGGGCCCTCATTCTTCGCCGGTGATGAAATGCCATTCACGGTCGGCATGACGCCACCGTTCGTCCTCCTGGGCCTCGCCTGCGGCGTGGTGGCCGTCGCTTTCACCCGCGGCCTCCAACTCTCCGAAAAAGTCTTCGAGCGGCTCTCCATCACCTCCATCTTCCGTCCCGCGATCGGCGCTGGATTCCTGGGCCTGATGGGCCTGGCCTACATGCTCGTGGTCGGCGCCGATGTCCTCGGAAATCAGACCGAGTCATTGCCCCCCTTCCTCGGCAACGGCTACATGGTCATCTACCGGGTGCTGAGCCCCGATTTCTACGTGCCCGCGGAAGGCTCGCTTCTCTCGCAGGGTTGGCCACTACTGGTCGGTCTCCTCGTCCTGTGGGCCGGACTCAAGATCATCGCGACCAGTCTGACCCTCGGTTCCGGTGGTGCGGGCGGCCTGTTTGCGCCGTCTCTGGTCCTCGGGGCCCTGGTGGGCAGCACTTTCGGAGTCGCCGTCTCGAACAGCGGATGGTTTCCAGAAGTCAATCCCGCCCACTTCGCCCTGGTCGGCATGGCCGCGATGGTCGCCGCGACCACCCACGCTCCGATGACCGGCGTGATGCTGGTCTATGAGATCACCCAGACCTACGTGCTCATCGTGCCACTCATGCTCTGCGCCGTGATCAGCGTGATCATCGGTCGTCTGCTTTCCCGTGACAATGCGTACACCGCCGAACTCGCCGCCGCGGGTATTCGACTGGGTGGTACCACCGATCTCACACTCCTACGACAGTTGAGCGTGCGAGACATCCCCCTGATGCCACCGGTGACCGTTCGCCCCAGTGACAGCGGCCAGCGTCTTTTGGAACTCAGCGAACGATTCGCCGTGACCGACTTCGTGGTGGTGGACGAATCAGAGAACTATCTCGGAATGGTGACCGGCGCCGATCTTCAGGCCGCCCTGGTCTTCCGCGAGGCCATACCTCTGCTTCAGGTCGAGGAGATCGAACGGACCGATCTGCCATCGGTGACCCTTGACGACACCCTCGACGTGGCGCTGGATCGATTCAGCGACCATGATGCCGCCAGTCTCGCGGTGGTCAGTCGCACCGACGGGGGCGCGCACGTGATCGGGGTGCTCACTCGAACCCGACTCATGCGCGAGTACCAACACGCGCTCTCGGAGTCGTGAACCGATGATTCCACTCGATCGAAGTTTCGGTCCCGAATGGCGGGTTCGTGGCCGACGGGAATTCGCGGTCATCCATGCCGCGAAGGTTCGGCGTGAATCAGGCCCGTTGCTGGTCTACGCCCGTCCCAACGATCTCGATCGGCTGCGGATCGGATTGTCCGTCGGTCGCCGCATCGGCAACGCGGTTCGTCGAAACCGCGTGAAACGACAGCTTCGAGAAGCCTTTCGAAATCATCGACATCACTGGCCGACCGGATACGATCTTCTCGTGGTCGTCCGGCCTCACGAACCGATTTCGGTCCAGTCCCACGCGGAACACCTCGGCTCCGCGATCGAGAGACTCGCACAGGCATGGCGGAAACGAAAAGACCACGAAGACGATGCCGCGACCTCTTCGCGAGGGTGATGCTCGTATTCATCGCGGGCTACCGACGATTCGGCTCACCATTGCTGGGCGGGCACTGTCGTTTCGAACCCAGCTGCTCCTGCTACGCCCGTGATGCCATCGAACTCCATGGCCCGTGGCGGGGAGGCCTCCTCGCCATCAGACGCATCTGCCGCTGCCGGCCCGGTGGCGGGGCGGGATTCGACCCCGTCCCCGATTCCGATGACGACCCGACCTGAAAGTCACGAGTCCCGGACCGGGTTCCGCAGGGTGCCGATTCGTTCGATCTCGATCTCGATCTCATCGCCATCCCCGAGGAACCGCGGCGGCTTCATTGCGGCACCGACCCCGGCCGGGGTTCCAGTCAGGATCACGCAGCCGGCGGGAAGGGTGATTCCCCGACTGAGTTCGGCCAGCAATTCGGGAACCGGATGAATCATCTCGGAAGTTCGTGAAGACTGAACCACCTTGCCGTTCAAGCGGGTCTCGATCGCGAGATCACCGGGGTCTCCGACTTCCGACGCCGACACCGGTTCACCCAGCGGACAGAACGTGTCGAAACTCTTTCCACGACAGAACTGACCTTCGCCGCCCTCCTTCTGCCACCACCGGGCGGTTACATCATTGGCCACGGTGTAATAGGAGACCGCCTTCAAGGCGGTCTCCGGCTGAAGGTCTCGAACGTCCGATCCGATGATCACCGCGAGTTCGCCTTCCCAGTCGACCTGGGGGCCGTGCTCCCGACAGGCCTCGGGAATCACGATCGGTTCGCCATCGCCGATGACCGAAGCGGGATTCTTCATGAAGAGGAGCGGCCGCGAGGCCGGGGCGTTCCCCAACTCCTTCGCATGATCCGCGTAATTCCGACCGATGCACCAGATCGCAGCCGGTCGGATCACTTCTTCTCCGCTCCCACCTCGAGGCCGTCGCGACGGGCCTTCTCCAGCTGCGCCGCCTGCGCCTGTGATCGTCGATAGGCATCCATGCCCGGAGGCTGGGGAAAGGCCTGTGCGAACTCGTAGGCCTGGGAAAGCGGCGTCTCGTTGAATTCCGCCTCGAGTTCCGGCTTGACCGAGTCGTAGGCCATCCGCTTCTGATCGTCACCGGCGCGAGCGTAGATCGTCAGTCGATCGACCAGCGGAAGCGAACGATCCAACAGCACCCCGCGGAAGACATCCCGGACGCTGTTCTCGAGACTGCCGACCAGATCCTTGATCCGCCCCGCGCCGAAGCGGTTCACGTAGTCGTTGTACTCGGCACCCTTGAAATAGCCGGTGAGCTCGCCCGCGAATTTCACCGCGTCCTGCAGGACCTCGGGGCGATCAAGCAACAGTCCTTCCCGGAATCCTCGTCGCAGCGCCGCATAGACGTCGCTGCGAGCGACCTCCGGCTGCATTTCATACTCGCCGGTCGACTGAAGTTTCACGAACTGCTCGATGGGGACCGAATACTCGGGGCTGGGAAGCACGCCGCCGGAGCCGTACAGACCATCGAGGTACTCGTACATCTCCTCCGCGTCCTTGTACTCCCCCGCTCGCCAGAGTTCACGAACCGCCTGCTTCATGAAGTTCTCGTGGAAGTTGGAGAATGTGTCCCCACCGCCACCTCGCGAGTCGTAGTGCTTGTCGTACACCTCGCGGAAATACTTGTCGATGGATCGGATCCAGCGTGGATCACTGAGCCGGCCCGGATTCTCCTCGCTGATCGGATCCACGCTCATCACGCCGCTTCGGGCCAGCGACTGCATCGCCTGCAGCCAGATGCGATCGTTGTTGATCACCTTGTGGACCTCTTCGGTCCCTTCGTATCGCTTGACGCCCCGCTCGGTTCCCAGACGGGCCCAATAGAGGGCATGAGCCTGCGGATGTCGCCAGTCGATCGGTCCGATGTCCCGGGTGTACTCGTACATGATTCCCGGGTCCATGTTGTATTCGTCACGCAGGACCTTGGCTCGAAGGAAAGCGAGGAACTCCATCACCTCCGTACGTCGTTCCGGATCGCTCAGGACGCTGTCGAACGCCGCATACACCGGGTCATTGGTCTTGAACGCCGCATCGAGCCCGAGCAGGCGGGCGTACGGAGAATTCTTCACCGCGAGCCATCGCCCGAGATTCAGCAGGAACTCGCGATCCAGCCGCAGTCGGAACCGGGGATCCTGAAGTTCCAACGCCGTCGTGAGGTCGTCGATGACGGCCTGGGTTCCCGGCACTCTCGCTTCGGCCTCCGAGATCGACTCCGGCGCCTCGGCGAGGACCTTCATCCATTCGATCCGGTCTTCGTGATCGAACGGTGGCGGTCCGAGCAGATAGTGCCACTCGTCGGCGAGTTCCTTCTTGTAGTGGAAGTGAGCGTCGTCACTCACTCCGTCGATCTTGTGCGCGAACCAGAAGGCCAGATCCTTGTGCAGGACCACGTCGTTGGGGTTGTAGCGGAGCCCCTGGTTACGGACCAGATCCACCCCGGCGCTCACCCAGTCCCATCGTTCTTCAGGGGTGTTGGTGAGCACGGAGATGTTGTAGGCCATGTTATGGCCGTGAAAGCCCCAGACCTGTGCGAAGCGTGGTTGGAGCCGAGTGATGAGTTCCGCATCACTCATCACTTCGTAGAACTCCCCCTTCTCCTTCATCACGTTGACCTTGAGCCACAGGTAGTCGACGATCACGCCCCGGAGAGCACCGATCGCCGTTCCCAGGGCCACGATCGGCGGGGCCCCTTCAACCGACGAATCGGTGTAGCGAAGCCCGTAGCCATCCCGCCCCTCGAGCACGCCCGTCACGGTTCGGGTGGACCCGGAATCTCGCCAGGACACTTCGATCAGGTCTCCGAGATTTCCTTCCCAATCGCGGGTCCCCGCGTCGTAGCCGACTTCGATGTTCGATTCATCGGAGAGGCCGTCGATCGTCTTGATGCGACGAATGAGGCTGGTGTAGACCTTCTGAGGTTCCGCG
>CAJWFU010000198.1:0-5419 GCA_913031315.1 uncultured Phycisphaerae bacterium
CCGAAGACGGGGTTTCGGGTTGGTCGGGATCGAGGCGGGTCGTCCAGTCGATGGCGTTTTTGAGGACCGCGGAGAACGAGCCGTTGTACTCGGGACTGGCGACCAGCACGCCTTGTGACTCGAGAAGAGCCTTTCGGAGGCGTCGAACGCCTTCGGGGAGCCCGGATTCGGCTTCAAGATCGCCGTCGTAGAGCGGAATTTCCAGCGAGCGGAGATCGATGAATTCCGTGGTCGCACCGCCGGCCTCCGCGTGGTGCAGGGCGGCGCGGACCAGGCGCTTGTTGAGGGAGGCCGATCGGGTGCTGCCGGCGATGCCGAGGATCATCTTGGACATGTTGTCGCTTTCAAGGAGACGGTTGACGAAGGGCGATAGGCTAGCCGCCCATGAAGATCTCTTCCAGAGTCATTTCACTTCGAGGATCGGCGACGCTGGCGGTGACCGCCCGAGCTCGCGAACTGAGGGCTTCGGGGCGGGACGTCATCGGATTCGGTGCGGGGGAACCTGATTTCGACACCCCGGATCTCGTGAAGCGAGCCGCGCACGATGCCTTGATGAGTGGGGCCACGAAATATGCGCCCACCCCCGGCAGCCCCGGACTTCGAGAAGCGGTGGCGAATCGCATGCGGACGCACAACGGGATCCAGTGCTCGGCTTCGGACGTGGTGGTCACGGTCGGTGCGAAGCACGCCGCCTTCGAGGTGATGCAGTGCCTGGTGGATCCCGGCGACGAGGTCGTGGTCATCACGCCCGCCTGGTTGAGTTACCGACCGATGGTCGAACTCGCCGGTGGTTCGATCGTTGAATGTGCGGCCGGGATCGATCACGGTTTCAAGGCGACGCCGGAGATGCTCGCCGCCTGCCTGTCCGATCGGACGACCGCGGTGATCCTCAACAGTCCCTGTAATCCGACGGGGGTCACCTACTCCCCGGCTGAGATGAAGGCGCTGGCCGCGGTGGTCGCATCGCATCCCATCGCCACTCTGGTTTCAGATGAGATCTATGAAGACTTGATCTACCCGGAGATCGACGCCACGGTGTCTCCGTTCAGCCCCGGTTCGATTCCGGAACTCGCGGAACGGACGGTCACGCTCAACGGACTCAGCAAGTCCATGGCGATGACCGGTTGGCGAATCGGCTGGGCGATCGCACCCGGTGACGGCGGTGCCGTCGCCAGAGCGATGACCCGGCTTCAGAGTCAGATGACCAGCGGCATCCCGACCTTCCTGATGCCCGCGGCGATCAGTGCGGTGGAAGCCCAGCCGGTCGAGAGTGAGCGGATGCGGAGGGTCTTCGCGGAACGTGCGGGCCTGGTCGCGGACCTGCTGGGTGAGATCGGCCGATTCCGTGTGGTACCACCGACCGGTGCGTTCTACGCGTTTCCCGATGTCTCGAACTGCTTCGGTCTCAAGTCTCCCGGAGGCCGAGCGATCGATTCGGCCGCCAGCTTCGCCGAGGGGCTCCTGGAGGAGGCCGAGGTGGCGGTGGTCGCCGGTGATGACTTCGGTGCGGTCGCGGAGAACCATGTTCGAATCAGTTTCGCCTGCGCCGAATCCCAGATCCGCTCCGGGGTGGGCCGGATCGCGGAATGGGTCGACTCACTCGCCTGATCGGTGGGGTCGAAACCCGATCGTCAAGATCGATCGGATGTGGTCCATCGCCGGAGACCTTCGATTCGGTCTCGATGTTCTTCGAGTCGGTCTTCGATCTCGTCGGCTGTGATTCCGTAGTCCTCGATGCGGTAGGCATGCCGCCCGAAGTGATGGCGGGGGCGAGATTCCAGATGGCCCCGAACCGCATCCAGGTGACATCCTTCGACCGGGAGTCCGGCGAAGTCGTGAACCAGTTCCACGAACCGGATCGGGTCGGCGACCAGGTCGTCGTAGTGGACTTCGAGCACGTGTCCCTCGACTCTGGAAAGATTCCGATCACCGCGATCCTTCCATTCCTCGAACGTCTCGAGGAGATCTTCGCCCACCGCTTGATCGAAGTCTTGATTGAACATGCGGCTGGAGGTCTCCACCAGGCTGGCGGTGGAAGCCATGACTCGCGTGGGATCGCGATGCATGCGGATGATCTTCGCCCCGGGATGCGCCGCCAGCAGATCAGGCATCTGGAGCACGTGCTGCGGTGCCTTGAGCACCCAGCGACTGCCACGGTCTTGATCGAGGCGGTCGGCGGCGATGGCCCGAAGGCCCCGGACATGCCATTCGTAGCGGGCGCTCCGGCGGGCCTGGTCTCGTCCATCCAGCCAGTCCCGGTAGTGCCGAACGGGACCGAGGAGGGCGAATGACTCGCTGTCGAGGGCGAGTTCGTGCAGGTTGGTGCACTCTTCGGGGCCAGCGGGAACGAGTTCGTGGATGCGGCGAAGTCCGGGTGCGACCACGTCCAGAAGTCGGCCCGCGACCTTGAATCGCCGGAGCCTTCTGGCTCGAGCGCGGGCCGGTGTCACATCTGGAGGGAGGATCGGTTCCATGAGCTCGCACCATTGCGGAGCCCGCGCCCCCGGGGCCAGGGACAGCACGCGGTGGGAAAGGGTGGTTCCCGTTCGGGGGAAGCCACAGACCACCAACGGCGGGGCCACCGAAGCAGGTTCCGGGAGGCGGCCCTCGGCTTCCGCCCGGAGCAACCAGGCTCGACGTTGAAGAACATCCACCATCCGCCGGCCGAAGAGCACCTGGCCCAGGGGTGAGAAATCAAGATCGGAGGCGATCGATTCCGTCAGCGCTCGAAGTGGTTCCAGAGCGCCGGGGTCATCCTCCGGTTCCACCTTTGCCGCCGAGAACAAGGCCATCGGTTCGAGTCTGGTGGCGAGGCCGGTACCGACCAGAAATGAGGCCCCGCCCCGGAGCAGGGGGCCGAGGATGGAACTGGACAGTGTGTTCAAAGTCGGATTCGAACCGTTCGGTCGGAAGGATCCTGCCAGCCTCGGCCTCCGCCGTTGGTCAGGATCATTTCGCCGTCGATGCAGACTGCTGCGGGGGCGTACAGGCCGCGGCCGAGGTTCAGGACCGACGACCAGCGATCACTGGCGGGATCGTAGCAGAGGAGATCGTCGACTCCGGCGCCCGAGGCGCCGTGCCGTAACTTGCGGACGGCTTTCGCCGCGATTCTTCTGAGCCGGGTCGAGAGCGGCCGGTCTTCACGGACGAGCTCGCCGAACGAACCGATGGAACGTCCTCCGGCACAGTAGATCCGCCCGTCGTGGACGAACGTTCCGGGCTCGCAGTGCGAACGACGATGCGGCAGTGGTCGGCGTTCCTGCCAGGAATCCGAAATCGGATCGTATCGGTGCACGACGTCGAGATCGGCCTGCGGATCGATGATGCCCGGACGACCGGGGACGTCATGGCCGTAGTGGCCACCGATCGCGTAGATCCCTCCATCGTGGATCGCCGTCGCGGCATGGGTTCGAGCCAGTGGAACGGGGCGAGCGGTCTCCCAGCCCTCGCCCGCAGCCAGGTCCAGGACCCAGTGGTCATCGCGGTTCGTGCACCGATCGGCGTCGAGTCCGCCGAAGTAGTGAAGCCGGCCATCGATGCCGGCCAGTCCGCCGGACGCTCGCACCGCGGGAAGCGGGGGGCCTTCCTCCCAGACGTCGCGTTCGACGTCGTAGCGGTAGGACTCCGCGATTCCCGTACCGGGGTGTTGCCCGACGTATCCCCCGGCGAGCCAGAGGTGACGATCTCCCACCACGGTGGCGGTGACGTGGCTGATCTCCCGAGGGGCGTCGGCGAGTCGTTTCCAGGAGTCTTTCGCGGGGTCGTAGCGATACATCGCGGCGGTGGCCGAGAGTTCCGGTTCGAGGTGACCGCCCACCACGTACATGCAGCCGCCGATCACGCCCACGCCACTTTCGAATCTGGCGATGGGCGCCGGGGCGGCGTTCTGCAGCGTTCCGCTGAGGGCCATGCTCATCGATGGTTCGCTTTCTTACCGTTGGAGATCAAGGTCTCGAGGATTCCGAGGGTGGTCTTGCACCACGCGTTCCAATTCAGCGTGGTTTCGTAACGATCGCGGGAGGATCGGACGAGCTGTTCGTACGCGTCGGGTGTCTGCAGCAGTTCGGTGATGGTGTCGGCGCAGGTTTCTGCATTCACGTTCGGCGAGAGCAGGCGGCCGTTCTCCCCGTCGATGACCGCGTCTCCGACACCGCCGATGTCCAACGCGATCGAGGGAACCCCATTGGCCGCCGCTTCGGCGTAGACCGCACCGAAGGTCTCGGCTCGACTCGGCATGAAGAGGAAGGTGGCATCTCGCCAGAGTGAGCGATAACGCTCGAGATCCGCTGGAACCTGGCGATTGAGAAAACCGATGGTCTTCACGGGAAGATCGGTCTTCGGTGGCGTGGTACCGACCACCGTCAACGACGCATCGACCCCACGGTTTCGGAGGACGCTCAGCGTCTCCAACACCAGCGGGCCACCCTTGCGATTCCAGTCCCGGCCGATGAAAAGCAGCCGGCATTCGCCCGAGCCGATCTGCCGTTGGAGGGTGTCCTCGCGGCCGGGTGGATTCCGCAGATTGCATCCATAAGGAATCACGGTGGTGCATTCCTCGGAAGCGCCATAGGTATCGATCGCCTGCGCCGCGGCCCATCGAGATGGATACGTCGAATGCGCGGATCTTCGAATGGCTTCGCGGGTGATGTCGTGTCCCCGGCGACTGGTCATCGGCCAGAGTCGGGTGATTTCCGGATACCAGTTCTCCAGACCCTTGAAGGTCGTATCCGAATGGTGAACGATCGGAACGTCCAGATCGACATGAGCGACGAACTGGTCGACCGTGATGGCCAGCACGGCATCCACCGACTCGCGTCTGGCGGTTTCCGAGATGGAGTCCGTGCGTCTTCGCAGATGACCACGGTCGAAGGCCGGCAAGGCGCGGTGACCGAGGGTGCGCGAAAAGCCTTTTCGAAATCGTTCCCAGCGTCGTCTTGCCGGCGTCACCGGCGCGGCGGGAAGGTAGACGACCGAATCGACCATGGGCTCCAGATCATTCAAGATCGCATTCGGGACGCCCGACCAGGTCCGAGCGTCCGCGGGATCTCCGTTGGACATGATGCCCAGACGGATCGGAAGCAGAGGTTCGGGGGGCGGGGTCTTCATTCGAATTCGAAATGGTGGTTTCAGATCACGGAGAGCGGATCGGGAGACATCGACTTTTGATGAGCGGCGGTATCAATCTGCCACCGAACGATCTTTGAGCGAGTCAAAAAAACCCGATCCCAAGGTGGGATCGGGTCGTGAGGTTTGCCCTGAATATTCTGGACCGATAACCGCGGTCGCGATTTGTCTCAGCTGGTCCCGATGGAGACGTCGACGGGTTGGGGTGCGGGCTGGAAATTCGGTTGGACCGCGATCTCCAGAGGAAGTCGCTTGCCATCAGGGTCTCGGGGCAGATTGTCGTTGTCGATGATCC
>CAJWFU010000199.1:0-5394 GCA_913031315.1 uncultured Phycisphaerae bacterium
CGAACTTTCCATCGCCGCCCGTCCTCGACTCGAACTCATTCCGGATTCCAACAGCGAGTTCGGTCCGGAATCCGGTCTCGTCGGCCTGGTGCCGCTGGTTCGCATCGATGACGTTCCGGCCGGGAGTCGCAACGGCGACATCTTCCGACGGGGTGACCTCGTGATGCGGGTCGCGGACCTGACCGCCCCCCGAATGAATGAATTCCGGGCCGCGATCAAGGCGCGTCCGGGTGAAGATCTGCCCCTCGTTCTTCAAAGAGATGGCCGCACGATCGACGTGATGGCGAAGGTGGACAGCGACGGCATGATCGGCGTCCTCCCGGGCTACGCCCTTGATCTCCCGAAGACCGCCCGGCCGATCGATTCCATCGAAGATGCCGCCACGCCGATCGGCCCCCTCCGGCTGTTGCCCGGAACCCGAATCAACGAGATCGGTGGCCGCGCGATCGAAAATTGGGACGGCCTGCGGGCCGCGTTGCTCGCCGTGACCGCCGACAGCGCCGCACAGGGTCTGGACGCGGAAGTCACACTCTCCTACACCCTCCCGCTGGCGGAAGCCGCCACCACGGCGGCCACCATCACGCTGGATGCAAAGGAAGTCGCGGCACTCCATGCCCTGGGCTGGACCTCGCCTCTGCCGTCCAACTGGTTCGAACCGCTTCAAACCACCCTTTCCGCCGACGGCGATCCGCTGAAGGCCGCCGCCATGGGTTTCCGACAGACCTGGAAGATGGTGGTACTCACCTATCTCACCATCGATCGACTGGTCAGCGGCTCGGTGAGCGTGAAACAACTCCATGGCCCGGTCGGCATCGTCCACATCGGAACCAAGGTGGCGGACCGTGGAATGATGTACCTGCTGTTCTTCCTCGCGATGATCAGCGTCAATCTGGCGGTGCTCAACTTCCTGCCTCTTCCGATCGTCGATGGCGGGCTCTTCCTGTTTCTCATCTACGAGAAGTTCCGAGGGAGACCACCGTCGATCGCTTTTCAGAATGCCGCGGCCCTCATCGGTCTCGCCCTGATCGGCACCCTCTTCGTGGTGACCTTCTTCAACGACGTGATGAGGCTCACCGGTGGTGGATGACACTCTGAATCGATCGGTCGTCCTGATCACCGGTGCCGGCGGCGGCATCGGTCGGGCCACCTCGCAGCGACTTGCCGCCCGGGGTCATGCCGTGGCGCTCCTCGGCCGGACCGTCGCGTCCCTCGAAGCGACGGCGGAATCCCTTCCCGCCGACGTTCCCGCCCTGCTCCTTGAAGTCGATCTCTCCGATGCCGATTCCTGTGTCGACGCGATCCAGGCGATCAAAGCGAGATTCGGACGGCTGGACGCGATCGTCAACAACGCCGGTGTCGCTCCCCAGGTTCCGATCCAGGACACCGATGCCCGCCTCGTCCGAGAGACCATCGATGCCAACCTCGTCGGACCCATCGTGCTGGTCTCGCAGGCCTGGCCGCTCCTGGTCAACGCCCGCGGCTGCGTGGTGAACGTCTCGTCGATGGCGTCGATCGATCCGTTTCGAGGCTTCACCGCCTATGCCGCCAGCAAGTCCGGCCTGGACTCGCTCACTCGTTCAATCATGGCCGAGGCGGATGAGACGGGCATCCGCGCCTTCACGCTCAACCCGGGGATCGTGGAGACCCCATTGCTCCGCCAGCTCTTCGACGAGTCGATCGTCCCGAGAGGGGCGGCCATGGATCCAGCCGATGTCGCCGAAGAGATTCTGGCCTGCATCGATGGCCTTCGAGACGAGCGGATCGGGCGCCCCCATCCCTTGCTCCCGAGTGATCACGGACAATGACCCTGCCGGGCCCTTCGGGTTCGAAAGGCATTTCTGTGCGATCCCGAAGTCCTGAATGCTGGAGCTCCAGGAATCCGGGACTTGGATCGAGGAAGATCGAGCACATCGCCCGCACGGGCGAAGCCCATCATCGACGGCGACGAAGCGCTCGCTCGATGTCTCTCTGGGCCTCTTTCGCCGCGATGTCCTGACGTTTGTCCGCCTTCTTCCGGCCTTCCGCCACACCGATCAGAAGTTTCGCTCGGCCTTCCTTGAAGTAGATCTTCAAGGGAACCAGTGTCGAGCCTTCGGCATCCTGAGCCTTGGCCAATTCTCGGATCTCTTTTCGGTGGGCGAGGAGTGGCCGTACTCGCAGAGGCTCGTGCTGCCGATGAGGTCCCGCCGGCGAGTATTCAGCCACATGGACCCCGTGCAGCCCGAGTCGGAGGGGATCGAGGTCAGCTCGGACCCACCCCTCCGCGAGGCTGGCTCGGCCGTCACGAATGGACTTGACCTCCGTGCCTAACAACCGAATTCCGCACTCGAGGGTGTCACCGATGAGGTAATCGTGTCGGGCCCGGCGGTTTTCAATGACCACAGCGTCCGGATCGGTCTTTTTTCGCCCTTTAGCCATGAAGAACGTCACACTAGGGCCAGCAGCAGCCTTAGGCAAGGGACCTGGTCGATGCGAATCGGCCCTTCAGGTTCCGAGAATGACCAAGGACTCCGGACTCTAGATCTGAATTTCACGTCTGTTTCCGGAACCGTGCACTTGTTCCGCACTCAAATAGAGAGACAATGATAGATCAGAGCAGGACTCCATCCCTCACGACATCAGGAAGACCAGATGACCCTCAAGCACACCGCGATCATGGCAGCAGTGCTGGCAGTGCCCGGCTTATGTGCAGCGTCCGCCAAGGACCGCACCCCGGACATGGATCGAACCGTTCCCGCGATCAAGAACATGGAAGAAGTGTTCTCGGGCAAGGTTCGATTCCAGCAGCAGAACCCCGGCACCAAGTTCAGGGAGAACCACGGACGCATCGAGCGCGTGTTCGGGCCCGCGTTCGGTGGCGGTGCGAACCCGGTCGATGCGGCCACCAATTTCGTGGCCGATCATGCTCGCGATCTCTGGGGCCTCGATGCCGAGCAGTACCTGCCCATCGGCCCCTGGGCCGGCGGAACCCACGTACTGCCCCTGATGACCGACCAGATCACCGAGCAGGCGAAGTTCATGCTCGTCGGATTCATCCCCCACATCGACGGCGTGCCGGTCTACGACTCGGCGCTTCGCGTGCTGGTTCGCAATGAACCAGGCTTCCCCGTCGTCCTCGCCTCCGCGCAGGTTCCCGACGTGGCCGGCTTCCGAGTCGCCGGTGGTGCCGCACCGCTCGCGATGAACGAGGCCGCCATCACCGCCCAAGCCCTGCCCGCCTTCGCCGAAGCCGAGATCTCCGGCATTCGCCCCGTGGTCTTCGCCGGTGTCAACGGTGAGACCCAGGCCCCGCGGCTTGCCGCAGAGTTCATCCTGGATGGCACCGACCTCCTCGGTGAGCGAATGAAGTACCGGTACCTGACCAATCCCGCGACCGGCGAGATCTTCCATGAAGAGAATCAGATCCACCACGCCGACGTGGAGGTTCAGATCCTCGCCAACAAGACCAACGCCTTCTCGATGGAGTGCGGGCTCGAGAGTTCCTCGCCCCTGCCCCACGCTCGCGTGACCGTCGGAGGCACCGTGTACATCGCCGATGACAACGGATTCGTGACCATTCCGAATTCCGGATCCGGCAGCGTTTCCGTCACGGCCGAAGCACGAACCCAGTGGTTCAACGTCGACAACGGCAGCGGTGACGTGAGCGGAACCTTCGGCAGCGGGTCTTCCGGCACGCTGACCCTCAACAACGGCAACTCGAACGACCAGCAGCGAGCCTGGGCCAACACGGCGTACTTCGCCGAAGAGGTGCGGAACTTCACCCTCGCCTACAACTCGAGTTACCCGACGATCGCGACCCAGCAGAACTTCACGGTGAACACTGGTGTCTCCGGAACCTGCAACGCCTACTACGATGGCGGTTCGATCAACTTCTACAACGCCGGTGGCAGCTGTGCCAACACCGCGTTCGACGTGATCATCCACCACGAATACGGCCATCACCTGGTCAACGTGGCCGGGTCCGGCCAGAGCGAATACGGCGAAGGTGCCGGTGACTGCTTCGGCGTCCTGATCACGGGCGACAGCCGCCTTGCGGTCGGCTTCTACCAGAACCAGTGTTCCTCCGGCATCCGCAACGCGAACAACAACTGCGACTACTCGGGCAGCGGATGTTCCAGCTGCGGCAGCGCCATCCACACCTGCGGCCAGCTCCTGTCCGGAATGGTCTGGGAAGTCCGAGAGCAGCTCATCAGCGCCGGCAAGCCGGTCAGCGTGATTGAAGACGTCTTCATCAACTCGATTCCGCTTCACAACGGAACGTCGATCAACGACAACATCGTGATCGACTGGCTGACCCTCGACGACGACAACGGCAACATCAACGACGGCACCCCGAACTACGCCCAGATCAATGCCGGCTGCACCATCAAGGGCCTCCCCGGTCCGGAGATCGACTTCATCTCCTTCTCCTTCCCGGACGGCACTCCCTCGCTGGTCGACCCGGCCAGCGGCGCCACGTTCTCGGTCGACGTCAGCGCCATTTCCGCCAGCCCGGTTCCGGGCTCCGGACGCCTCACCTACCGAACCGACGGTGGTACCTGGAACACCGTCAACATGACCGAGGGTTCGACGAACTCCTACACCGCGACCCTCCCGGCAGCGGAATGCGAGTCAATCGTCGAGTACTACGTCTCCGCTTCGGTCCTCGGTGGCGACGTCTACTCCAACCCTGCTGACGCACCCGCCACGAGTTACTCGGCCATTGGTGCGACCGATCAGATCATCACCTACGACAACGACTTCGAAACCCAGGGCCTTGGATGGTCCGTGACCAACGATCCGACGCTCACCGCCGGAGCCTGGGAACGAGCCAACCGCGCCGGCACGCGGACTCGCGGCGAAGCGGATCCCGCCTACTCCGGCGACTTCTGCTGGGTGACCGAGAACGGAAACGGAAACTTCGACATCGATGGCGGATGCACGACCCTCACCTCCCCGGCGCTCGACGCCTCCGCCCCGGGAAGCACGATCAGCTACGCCCGATGGTGGAGCAACGACGGCGACGGAGGCGGCGCCGGCGGCGGCAAGGCCGGCGCTCCGAGAAGCGCGACCCGTCGCACCGTCGGACCGGACGAAGCATTGCAAGGCCCAGCCGTCGTCGTCGCCTTGTTGTCTGTAGAAAAGCAAACAAAGTCCAAATACAAATTCAATCTCGCAAAGCCGTCCGGGAAACCCACTTCGCACTTTTCCGTCTCTCGCTCGACGAACGTGAACGACGTGACGCCGATCAGCGCCGAATCGTCGCCCTCTGAGAACCAAGCGCTGCCCGAATCCCCCGAACAGACCGTGGAGTTTGGATTGTACGTGCACGTGGCGCCTGGGATTTCGACGCAGTCGTTCGTAAGCACGTTCGTTGTCATCAGTTGAAGTCGGGCCGGCAAGAGCGGAGACGGA
>CAJWFU010000200.1:0-5388 GCA_913031315.1 uncultured Phycisphaerae bacterium
GGCGCGTATCGACCGGCTGGATCCGGGGATGTACTGGGGGCCGTGCGACGTGCTCGGCGGTGACGGAATCCCGTTCTCGGACTGATCGGCGTGCGGCGAGACGAGCTCACGGAGCACGTTTCTCCTGCCTCTCTTTTCTCTGCTGCGCTCCTCACTTCCCGGATTCCGCGCTTCCACCCTTGTCCCTCGTCCGCTCGCCCGAGCCTCTTTGGAGATTCGCAAGGTGATGCGATTTCATCACTTAGCGGAGATCCGAGCCGCGTCGGCCGGTTCGGCATCATCTTGTCCGGCGTTCATCGTCCGCCGATTTGGAACGCGTTCCAAACGTGGTGGGCCTGAGATGACGGGACTATTTCGCTAATTAGATTCGAAAAGCGGTGGTAAAACCAATGCCCCTGTCGGAAGAGGACAGAGATTCTACCGGTCTCCTGGCTTCAGCCGCGAGTCGGTCGTCGGAGAGATTCTCCGTCCATGACAATCAGTCGAGAAGAAAGAACAAGGAGTCCAAGAGATGAAAATGAACTTCACGTGCGTCGGCGCCGTCGGTGGCCTGATGGTCGCCGGCGTCGCATCGGGTGGCGTTTTCCAGAGCTTGACGATGGAACTCGCCAACAGCGGAAACGAAGGTAATACCTATCGTCTGTTCGCCAATCTGGAGACCGGTGCCCGAATCGACTCCGTCTATGGCAACTCGCTGGGCGAGCTCCGGATCGGTACGACCAACAACGCAAGCATCTACCACAACGCCAACGGTGGTCCGACCTCCAAGGAGATCAACAGCAACTTCTTCCCGTTCGTTCCGAGCATGGAGTGGGACAGCTACGTCAGCATCGGTTCCTACTACCAGAACGGCGCCCCCTTCGGCGACAACAACCTCAATAACATCGGGGTGGATTGGGCCACCTGGGAAGGTGGTGGCGACCTCTTCACCGACAACGGCTCCTGGTTCGTGACCCCGCAGGACGTTCAGGGCGCGGAGCTGAATGGCCAGGTCTTCCTCGGCCAGTTCACAGTCGTGGGCGGCCTTGGCGACGCCAGCGACCTGATCGGGCAGATCAACCTGCAGGGCGAGGACGCGGACGGCAACACCTGGAACGAGATCGGCGCGACCTGGATGGAATCGACGGGTCCCGCCGTCCCCGGCATCGGCGCCCTCGCTCCGCTGGCGTGCATCGGTCTCGTGCGACGTCGTCGTCGCGGCTGATCGTCGTCGAAGACCGTGCCCCCGAGACGTTCCCGGCCTCCGCGACCTTCCGGTCGCGGAGGCTGTTTTCTACGGTCGGTACGATGCCGGATCCAGTGAACACCGTCCGGAGTCGTCGATGACCCTCGATCAGGATCGCATGGTTCGAAATCAGGTGATGGAGATGCTGCAGGCCGGCCATGTCGGCATGGCGGAGGACCTCTGTCGCGATCATCTGACCAGACGCCGTCGTGACCACGAGGCGACGGCGATGCTCGCGCAGATCCTCTTTCGAGCCGGCCGCCTCGAGGAAGCTCGGACGACCCTCGCCAAGGCCCTCGGGCGGGAAGCAAAGCGGCCCGACTACCAGGCCCTGATGGGAGAGATCCTGGCCCATCTCGGAAGCCATCGCGAAGCTCTTGATCGATACAACCGAGCCCTGAAGCTTCATGGTCGATACGACGGTGCGGTGGCCGGCAAGGCCGAGACGCTGCTTCGCATGGGTGAGCCGGAGCGGGCCATTCGATTCCTCGACGATCGGCCGTCTTCGGTCGACGATCAGCCCCTGCTGGCCATCGTGAAGGCCAGGACGCTCGTTCGATTGGAACGCTTCGAGGAGGCACGGTCGCTCGTCGACCGACATCTGCCGGGTGATCGTCTGTCGCCGGAGCATCGTCGTTCGCTCCAATTCGCAGGGGCCGACGCCACCGCGGGCATCGGTGATCTCGAGTCGGCGGCGTCGCGGTACGGGGCGGCGAATGGGGTTGCGCCCGGTGACTGGGATCCGGCCGAGGCCCGGGAGCAGCGCGAGCAGGCCGAGAGGTTCTTCACCGCCGACGCGATGGCGGCGCTCCCGCGATCGGGATGCGAGGACGAGTCACCGATCTTCATCGTGGGCATGCCTCGCACCGGTTCCACCCTGGTGGAACAGATCATCGATGCCCATCCACAGGCAGCCGGACTCGGAGAACTCGACGCGCTGCCGATCCTGGCATCGCAGCTCCCGGAGACCGATGGAGACGGCGCGTCGTACCCCGAGTGTCTCGGGCGGATGGACGCGACGTCGTTGACCCGGGCGGCCGATTCCTATCTCGAGGTGACCCGACGCCTGGCGCCGAAGGCGGAACGACGGGTGGACAAGCAACTCGGAAACTTCGGCCTGCTCGGGCTCGTCGCCATGCTGTTTCCCAAGGCACGGATCATCCACTGTCGGCGCCATCCGATGGACGCCGGCCTCTCCTGCTGGATCCGGAAGTTCGCGCCGGGGACCAACGGTTGGACGGGGACGCTCGAGGGCATCGCCGAGTTCCACCGCGAGTGCGAGGCCTGGATGGCGCACTGGCGGGTGGTACTACCGCTTCCCATCCTCGAGGTCCGCTACGAGTCGCTGGTGCACGATCTCGATGGAGAAGCCCGGCGTCTGATCGACTTCTGCGGTCTCGAGTGGGATGATCGCTGTCTTCGATTCTGGGAGACCGGTCGCACCGTCCTGACCCTGAGCGCGGATCAGGTGCGACGACCGCTCTATGCTCACGCGGCTGGTCGACATGCGGCGTGGGGGGCGACGCTCGATCCGCTTCGCGAGGGTCTGGGAGAGATGGTCGAGCGCTATGAGGTCGCCCAGACCGATGGTTCGATCTGAGATCCCGGCGGGGCGGTCGGGTGTCGTGGGTGTCCGCGCCGCGGTGAAAAAACAGGTGATCGAGATCTTCAAAAGCCCTCTCCGGGGATCGACGGGCGGATCGAGCCCGGATTTCCGCGTGATCCCACCCTTCAAGTGAGGCGATCGTTTTTCCGTCCGGTAGCCTTGGCGCATCCGGACAGGGAATCGGCCAGGTCAACTGAGGCCTGCTCGGATATCACCTTGGGGGAACACGTCGATGGTTCTTCTTCTTCCGGTCGGGCTTCTGCTGTTGATCACGGCGATCCATGTCGCGCTGAGATGGGTGGCCGGAAGGCTGAGAGTGCAACGCGAGGCGTGCCCCGGGTGCGGCCACCCCGTGCACGGTCTGGCGGAGCCGCGGTGTCCTGAATGTGGAGGGGACCTCGGGGCGGGCGTGGTCGGGGTGGGAAGGATCCGGCCCCGACACGGTCTCTGGTTGGGCGTGGTGGTCCTTCTGCTGGCGGTGATCGTGCCTTGGGCCTTTCTGGGGGTGATCAATGCCCGATGGAACGACATCAGCCGATGGGCGGGGTTGATTCAGACGGTGGTCGAGCTGGACCGCGTGGTCACGGTCGGCATCGATCAATCGAATCGGATGTCCGTGGCGAGTGTCGCGAATTTCGTGATGGAGAACGCCTCCAACGCGACCGGTGAGGTCGAGGTCACCCTCCGGTCGGACGACGATGAACTGGCGGTCTGGAAAGCGATCGGACCGGTCGTGGGAACGACCGTGGGGGGCGTCATCATCGATGGGATGGACGCGGTGGACGCCCTTCGCCTGCAGGTCGCCCCGGACAGCGATTCGCCCTTCGCCCCGATCCTTCACGACCCGGACGATGCCGTGATTCTCGCTCGGACCATCGCCACCTATGCGAACCCCGCTGGTGGGGTGTCCTCAAGCGTCAGTGACCGTCGAGGTCAGTCGATGTTCAATGGTGGCATCTCCACCACCAGCAACAACCGGATGGGACTGGTCCGGCCCTCCGAGATCTGGTTCGTCCCGGGCTTTCTGATCTCCGGCGTGATCTTTCTGGCGTACCTCTGGCGCGGGGTGCGGATTCTCCGGGAGCGTGGCCGTCTGCAGCCATTCGAGCCACACGTCGAACGCGGGTGACGTCGTCGATGGTGAATGCACCGGCAGGAACCTGTTTTTCCGCGCCGGCCTTGGTCTGAAACCGGCTTCGTGCAAGCATCGGTCCGGGACCGGGATTCAAGTCGGTTGGCAGGATGCTGCCGCTGGTTTCAGACATCGAACACGAATACGCGGTCTCGATCCTGGTCATCCCATCCTCACTCCGTGTTCACGAGACGGTGGTCTTCGGGAGCGGCTCGGGTGTCTACGAGTGGATCGCGAGTCGACGTCAAGCGTTTTCAAGGAGTTCGTCGATGACCTTCGAGGCTCGTTCGGCCCACGCATCCCAGGTCAGCTTGGTTCTCGCGTGTTCCCGGGCGCTTTGTGAGAGGCGTTGGTAGCGGGCCTGATCCGAGACCGTCCACTCCAGCGCGTCCACCCATTCATTGATCGGGGCATCGACGTCGAGCAGGCGTCCGGTCTCCCCTTCGATGACCGAAAGTGGAAGGCCTCCGACCCTCGAGACCACCGACGGAATCCCGGAACTGCTCGCCTCCGCCACCGAGAGCGGGCACATGTCAGCCTGTGTCGGCAGGAAGTTGACGTGACAGCGTTCCAGGGCGGCCAAGTGCTGCGCTCGGTCGGCGGGGTCTTCCAGGCGGAGCCGCCCCAACGACCGAACGGAGGTCCGGTCCGCGGCCGGACAGGACGGGCCTCTGATGAATCACGCCACGGCGGGGAACATCATGGACGGCCTTGGGTCGTACCGGCCGAGACGGAGGTCGGGTCAGGGCTCCGAGTCCGGCCGAAATTGTCGACGGCTGCGTTCATCTTCGGTCGGCTTTGTATTCGAACACCTCCCGGAGAGGCTTCCTGAAGACCCGGACTATGTGGAGAGCGACCTCGAGTGACGGGGAGTACTTCGAAGTCTTCAAGTACTGATTGTTTTCATGGTCGCCGATATCTTCCCGGTCTGTTCTGGCGGGAGGGGTGCGATGAGGTTGGTCATGCCGGTCTTCTCCCAGAAGAAAAGAGGCTGGGTGCTTCGGACGCGGTGATCGTGTCCATGAGAACTGTTTGCAAGTGATTCAATGCTCGAAGGTCGTGGAGAACGCGGGCGACTGCGAGCGCGTCGTCCTGCCGAACTCGCCTGCCGGGCACATCGACTTCTCGGATGATGGGTTGATTGGCGAGGCGGGGGGGCGGCTCGTCGTTCGCGGATGGAACGGCGGCAGGTCGTCGACCTTGATTCAATCGTCGTTGATCTGCCCTCCCGTTCAGGATCGTCGTGGGTCGGAAGTGCTCACGCCCGATAGGGAATCTTCAGGAGTCGAGCCTGCTCACCCGGGCTGGCAACAGGCGCAGTCGCCGGCATCGAGCTCGCCGGTCAATCCAAGGACCGTGGTCAGACCATCCATGCGCGTCGGATGCGGGACCATGGAACGCTCGATCCACCTGGCCGACTCCATG
>CAJWFU010000201.1:0-5366 GCA_913031315.1 uncultured Phycisphaerae bacterium
AATCATGTTCCATTCATGACGATGGACCATAGATGAGATCGAGTCACCAAGTCATCCAGCGTGCCAGGAAGAACATCCCCACCAAGACCGCGATCAGTCCAGTCGCATACCCGGCGTACGACATGGACCTGTACTGCTTCTCCCACGAAGAGTTGGCATGGTCTGCATACACAAGGCCGGCACGAAACGATGCAAATGCCATGCAGGCGCAGGAGAAAAAGCCCCCCACGAAACCAGAGCCCGTGGTTGCTTGCGAGCGGGGTATCGGAGGTCTAATTTGATACTGATGCCTTTCCGCATGAGTGGCGAGGGCATCGAGGAAGCTCAGGAGGCTCTGGACATCGTGTTCCGTTGCCCGGCTCTGGGTTTTCTTTCTTATGACCGCTGGAGTCCACAAGGCTCGTACGGAGCCTGCACCCGAACAGGAGCAGATCGATATGGACGCGCGGAAGAACGACGCAGCGCAATCGCATGCGGCTTGGTGGCGGCGGATCCCAATGTGCTGTTCAAGAAGTAGGGGCTGGTTGTGTCGGGCTGGAGGCGGTGCCTTGCTGTTGGTTCTGCAGCTCCTGAGGGATTGATTGAAGCCGTGGGGAAGCCGCGATCCTGACTCCCATGCCCGTGTAATCGACTCGAGGCCCCAACGAACAAATCAAGCCCAGAGACGAATCCTGCGGCCGGGCAGAAGATGGAAGGCCGTTCCTGGTCAGGGTGCCCAGTTCGGCCTGCTCTGAGGAAAAGTGGGACCGCAACGACAAAGATCATGGGCAGGCCTCGAAGTCGTTTGCTTTGCGTGGGTATCCCTATCCGGTGATCCGGAAGGTCGGAAACGTTGGTTTCCAGAGCACCAAATCGATCGCGAGAGGCCACCCGCTCGGTCGTTTGCAGGCTGGATTCGAAGACACCGGAGACAGATGTGAAGAACGATGACATGGGCATCGGTAATGCCCTCGTCGGCCAAGGCCTCATATCCATCGGATTCGACCTCAATGGCCACCAGGGATATGCGAGGGCGCTGGGATGCGAGATATTTTCGTGGGGTTCAGGTAATCACGTCGAATTCGGCTGGAGCCGGACGAAGGGTCCAAGTATGTTCCTACGACATACCGGGTCACTCTGGTTCAATCGACTCCCGGATCAACTTTGGCAAGGCCGAGAACCTTGAAGCTATACACGACGTTCACGCCATCGCATCGTTCGATGTACACCGACCACTTTCTCGCAACGCTGCCTGACGAGTTCGAGCTCCACGCGTTCGAGGACGACGACCAGCCCTGCCCGACCGGCACCTTCTATGAAGACGGATGGGCCGAAACCTGTTACCGGAAGGTGGAACTGTTTCTCCGGGCCTGCCGGGAATGCATGGGCGGAACCTTCTTCTACAGCGACGTCGACGTGCAGTTCTTCGGACCGATCCGAGATCGCCTGCTTCTCGAACTCGGCGAGCACGACATCGCTTGCCAGCGAGATCGGGACCGGCATTGTTCAGGACTGTTCATCTGCCGCGCGAACGATTCGACGCAGCGGATGTTCGAGGAGATGAAATCTAACTTCGCGGACGACGACCAGACCACGCTGAATCGGTTCATCGGGCGGACGAACGCCACCCGGCTCTCCAATCGGTTCTTCAACTACGGCCAGATCGCGTCGGGACGGTGGACCGAAGGGCCGATCGAGACGCCAGCCGAAATGCTGGCGCATCACGCGAACCACGTGGTCGGCGTCCCCGCGAAGATCCGGATGATGAAAGAGGTTCGAGCCGGGTGGGAATCCCGGCTCTAGCCATGCCAGCGCTGAGACTGCGGATCGAAGCGGACGGGAGTGTGTCCGACTCCGGTCGATCTCCAGCCTCGACGAAGGCCTGAACGTCGCCGCCGATATCAACTCCGACGAGCGTGCCGATGCGGCTGGTCTGGAACCGATGCTCGTGGATCGGGGCCAGCGCGAGTGAGCCTGAGGGCTGGTCGCTCGGAGAGTCAAATCGTGAAGCGACGAAAAGCGTCGGCCTGCGAAGGCACGGCGTTTCTTCTTCTGGTTCGCCATGGTCGCCTTGCGAATCTTGTGCTTGGAAAAAACCAGATGCCTTGGGATCATTTTCCGGGAGGGAATCAGTCGCCAGTGGGGGGCCGCAAAATGCCACCAGAACGATCAAGTAACGGTGAAATGCATCGGTGGTTCGTGGCTTTCGATCAGCTTGTGCTCTCTCCGGCCACGGGGATGAAAATCGGTGTCGGGGTGGGTCTGCCGAGAAGTTCATCACCCACCCTGCTCATCGATCCCGCGGATCGACGGTTCTCCCAAGTCCCTCGGGGAACGAAACTTCGGGATTCGAAACCAGGCCCCTCCGATCCCCCCGTCCGCATGCAGTCCACTCGCACGCCTTGATGAAGACGGCGGCGGTCTGTTTTTCAAGTACCTTCCTGTGGTTCCGTACTCGTTCGCCAACACCGAATTCATTGGTATTCCACCTTTGGCGGACTTTCATCCAAAGATTGGAAACCGGCATGAGCCTCGAAAAATTCGTACGACGAATCCTCTTCTTCGTGGGAGTGATCGCTAGCGTCAACGCCGGCGCGGAAGCACAGCTCTGGCAGCCTGTCCAGTATCAGGACACCTACCTCCTCCAAGGTCTTCTGAATAACACGACCGGCGTCCTCGATGTCGGCAACGGACAGGTGATTCTCAAGCGTCACGAAAGCGTCCTCATCTGCCGGCTCGAGTCCGACGGAACCTGGGTTCTGGAAGCGGAGATTCCGGCCGTCGAAGAAGGAATCGGCTTCGGCAGCAAAGGTGCCATCGACGGCGATGTCGCGATCATCTCCGCGCCGAACTGGGTCGACGCCGAAGGAATTCGGCGAGGGCGGGCCTATGCCTACGAGCGCGAACCAAAGGGCGGCTCCTGGGCGCAGACCTACACATTCGATCCGATCTCCATCGATCCGGACGATGCCGGCCTGGCGGGATTCAAATTCGGTTTCGATCTGGCCCTCGACGACGGACTCGTGGCGATCTCGGATTCCAGAGCGGGGTTTCAAGGCCTGACGGATCTCGGATACGTTCGCTTCTTCGAACTCATCGGCCCCGGCGAATGGGTGACCGCCGGCCAGTACTTCGGAATCTCCGGTGGAGAACGGTTCGGGACCACCCTGGACATTGATCGTGGAGCCGGTGACCTTTGCGCCGTCGGGGCCAACCAACTCGAAGTCGAGGATGCCAACGGAACCATCGAGTTCTTCGTCCGACAAACCGATGGCGACTGGCTGCCACAGCCCCGACTCATCCAAGGCCCGAGCGAGAGCTTCCTGTGGCCATCGGATATCGATATCACCGCTCGCCAGATGGCGATCGGAGGAGTGAATTCCTACGGACTTCCCGGGACCGTGCAGATCTGGGAGAAGCCGGAGGACGAGTGGATTCACCGAACCACGCTCCTCGGGGGCGGCGAAGACAAAGGTGGATTCGGAGGGGCCGTCCAGCTCGGCACATCGAGGTTGCTGGTGACGCAGTACTTCACCCTGGGCCTTCCCTCGGACGGAGCCGCCATGATCTACGAGCGAAACCAGGCCGGTGAGTGGCGGATTTCACAGGTGTTCAACGGCGCTCTCGACTTTCCGGCCAACGAGGGTTGCACGGCGGGCATGATCGGGGATCACGTCTTGGTGAGAAACAGCGGGGGAGCGGTTCGAAGCTTCAAAAGGACGGTGTTCGACTTCCCTTGCGAACGCCCCGAACCATCATGTCCCGGCGATGTCAATGGAGATGGAATCGTGAACTCGTCAGATCTCGGGATCCTGCTTGGGGCCTGGGGCTTCTGCCCTTGATCAACACCAACGTGGCAACCTGAATCCACCCGGCCTTGCTTCCGGCTGGGGCAGATCTCCCCGGTGCGAACGACTGATCGCCCACGCCACGACCTTGACGACCGGTCGTTGCTCGGGTGCCAACCCGTCGTGCGTTTGTGCGATCGCACGTCAGAGGCCGGTCTGAACGAAAGCCCGCCCCCGCGCGTGGTCGAGGCCGGCGGGGGGGGTGTGACGGGTCGAAGGCGATCAGGGGCTGGAGACATTCCACCCGCCGAGGATGCGGGTCGGGTCCGGGGCGTCCAGTTCGTTGTCACGAGGCCGCGTAGGGAATCGACGAGTGATGCAGGCAGATGCGGAGCTCCCCGAGGTCGTCGAGGACGTATCCGAAGGAATACTCGACCTTGACCGTCTCCGCTTCCCGATTCGTGAAGAAGTAGTTCCCCATCGCCATCGCCGTTCCGCCGTGGGTGAGCAGGTCGACGTTTTCGAAGCGGACCGAGGTCCAACCCTTGATTGCGAATCCGGTGTCCTCGGGACACCGGCCGTTGGTGGCCACGAAGTAGGAGAGGGCTTCGTCGAACGTCGTGCGGAATTGCACGTCGGCGGCCATGGTCGGTTTGAAGAGGACCGGCATCAAACCGTACGCATAGTGGGTCGTGACGTGCATTTTCGCGACGGCCTCGAAGTCCTCGCCTTCGGCGTGAGCGGTGGCGATGCCGACGATCCCATCGCCCCAGGCCCGCTGCGCGGTCTGGATCTGCGTGGTCGTGATCTTGCTTGCGTGGATCATGGGGGACTCTGCCTCGGTCTGGAGTTCGGCGTCGGAAATCAGATGTCCGAAGAGGCGTCGTCTTCGCGGACGGGCGCGAGGTCGACCTCGTTCGGAGCGGTCCGGAAGACCGAAGCGTCGCCGGCGGACGAATCGGCGACGATGAGAATATCAGCCTCGATGGTCATCAGCATGGGACCGAACCGGACCGGAAGCCCGGCCGCGGATCTCGGGATGGTCGCTGGGAGTGTGGTTCCGGAATTCTTGAACGGGGGCCGCTGCGCGATCACGGATGACGGGACGGCCACGAGGTGGAGGTTGAAGTCTGCCAGCGATCGATCGGCGAGCACTTCGAGGACGAACCGTGGAGAGGGGGGCAGGATCCCAACGCCGATGGTCCTGATCCCGCCCGGTGTTCGGGCACGCTGGCGGGCGGCCTTTCGGAGCCGCTCCCGAAACACGACGTCGACCTCGGTGATGTCGATCGGTCGCCACGAAAGGCGCCCGAGGACTTGGCTCAGGCCGTTGGAGGAGGATTGTGATGGGATGATCGGGTCGATCCTCGAGATCGTCGACCGTTTCGTCGAGAACCCGGACGGGAGTCTGGCGAGGTCGATGCGGAAGGTTTCGGTCTAGTACAATGCGGAGGCGAACTCAGGGTCGACGAACCCTTCGGGGGTGGACTTGGCGGTCGACCCGAAGAGCCTCTGGATGAAGCTGGGTGGTTGTCTTGGATTCCCTTTCGAATGGAGTAGGTCGATGGACGACCTGATGGACGCCATGAGCTCGTGGCG
>CAJWFU010000202.1:0-5336 GCA_913031315.1 uncultured Phycisphaerae bacterium
CCGCCTTGCCCAGGTACTCGCCGGTCTCGGGGTTGACCTTGACGACCTGGCCGATTTCGATGAAGGGGGGGACGCGGATCCGGGCGCCGGTCTCGACGAACGCTTCCTTGTTCTGGTTGCTGGCGGTGGCGCCCTTCGCCTGCGGCGTGGTGTCGGAGACCATGAGTTCCAGCGAGGCGGGGAGGGCGACCGACAGCGGCTTGCCGTCGAACATGCTCACCGTGCACTCGGTGTTCTCCTTGATCCACTGGCTCTGCTCCTTGGGGAGCGTCTCGGCGCTGATCTCGATCTGGTCGTAGTTCTCGTTGTCCATGAAGACGAACGGTCCGTCACCTCGGCCGCCACTGTCGTAGAGGAACTGCATGGCCCGTCGATCGACGTTCACCTCATCGAGGCGGTCGTCGGAGTTCAGGCGGTTGATCTTGATCCCGCCGATCTTGACGTTCTTCATCTTGGCCTGGATGTAGGCAGGGCCTTTGCCCGGCTTCACATGCTCGGTCTCGAGGATCTGGTGGAGCTGGCCCTCCCAGATGATGAACTGGCCCTTTTTGACGTCGGTGGCCTTGATCGGCATCGCGGTCGTTCCTCGTTCGGGGTCTTGGACGGAAAGTGGTCCCATCCGGGGCATGGATGATAGCGGGGTGTGTGCCCCGATCCATGGGGAACCTTGGTCGGCCACGTCCCCGGACGCTCTCGGACCGCCTAGGCTCCGCCGCCATGACTTCTTCTCCAACCATCGCCAATCCCGCCGGATCCCCCCCCCGGCTCTTCGAATCCCTGTCGATCGGGGGCCTCGAGCTCCGGAATCGCATCGTGGTGAGCCCGATGTGCATGTATTCCTCGGTCGACGGGCTCGCCAGTGCCTGGCACCACGTGCATCTGGGGTCACTCGCCTGCTCGGGTGCCGGATTGGTGATCAGCGAAGCGACCTCGGTCGAAGCCCGGGGGCGGATCACCCCGAACTGCCTCGGACTCTGGGACGACGATTGCGAGCGGGCCCTGGCCCGGGTGGTGGCGACGGTGAAGGAAGTGGCTCCCAATGCAGGGCTGGGTATTCAACTCGCCCACGCCGGTCGGAAGGCGTCCCATGCCCGGCCCTGGGCTCCGGCGCGGGGCTACGTGCCGCCGGCGGATGGTGGATGGTCGACGGTGGGCGTGAGCGGCAACAGCTACGAGGATGTGGCACCCCATGCCCACGCCCTCGATCGGAACGAATTGGGAGAAGTCCGCGATGCTTTCGCCACCGCAGCGGCCCGCTCGGCCCGCATCGGCTTCGATCTGGTGGAGATGCATGCGGCTCACGGCTATCTGCTCTCCAGCTTCCTCTCGCCACTCTCCAACGAACGCACCGATGAATACGGTGGTTCACTCGAAAATCGAATGCGATTTCCGTTGGAGTGCTTCGAGGCGATGCGGGCGGCGATGCCCGACGATCTTCCGTTGATCGTTCGCTTCAGCGGGACCGACTGGAGAGATGATCTCGGCGGCTGGAGCACCGAGGATTCCGTGATGTTCGCGCAGGAACTCGAAGCCCGTGGCTGTGATGCGGTCGACATCTCCACCGGCGGCAACGCCAAGGCGGAGATTCCGGTGGCCCCCGGGTTTCAGGTTCCCTACGCCGCCGCGGTGAAGCGGGGAGTGAAGTCGATGCCGGTGATCGCGGTGGGCGAACTCGATGATCCGCGGCTGGCGGAGTCGGTGCTTGAGGCCGGAGATGCCGACGCGATCGCGATCGGTCGAGGATTCCTGCGGGATCCTCGCTGGCCCTGGCGGGCCGCGAAGGAACTCGGCGGCGAGGTTGATCACGTCGACCAGTACGCCTGGTGCGTCGGCTGAGTCAGAAGATGAGGAGACCGATGGCCATCCAGACGGCCGCGACGATCATCACCAGGGCGGTGTAGCCGACGATGTCCCGGGCTCGGACTCCCGTGATCGCGAGGAGCGGAAGGGCCCAGAATGGCTGCAACATGTTCGTGAGCTGATCGCCATAGGCGACGCTCATGACCATCTTGCCCAGCGGTACGTCGGCATTGGCGCCGGCCATCATCGCGATCGGCCCCTGCACCGCCCATTGTCCCCCTCCAGAAGGGACGAAGACGTTGACCACCGCGGCGCTGGTCATCGTGAGGAGTGGCAGGGTGGTCTGATTGCTCCAATCGCTGGCGACGTCGGCAAACATCGCCAGCAGACCGCTGGCGGCCATCATGCCCATCACTCCGGCATAGAGGGGGAATTGCACGATGATTCCCGCAGCGCCGCGAGCCGCATCCTCGACCGCGGCGAGATACCGGGTCGGGGAGCCGTGAAGCAGCAGGCCCAGTCCGAACATCACGGCATTGATCTGGTTGAGACCGAGGTTTCCGAGGCCGGTCTCGGAGCCGAGGAGGTAGAGGACGAAGCCACCGACGAGTCCGATCGCAAGCAGAAAACCGAGCACGGTTTCGAATCCTCGACCGATCTTCTCGGTCGCGGGCTGGCCCGGTTCCTCTTCGCTGAAATCGATACCGAGGGTCTTTGGTCCCTTCATTTCCGCGGCATCGACCGGGGCGAGGAGGAGGCAGATGACCGGTGCGATCACCAGCAGACCCAGAGAGACGAAGAGATTCATCGGGGAAAGCAGGGTGTCGGTCAGGGGAATCCCGGCCGAGGCGTGTTCGGCCACGATCTCGGCGGGCAGAATCTCGCTCGCCGCCTTTGCGGTCGTCATCTTCAGCGGGGCGCTGCCACTGAATCCTCCGTGCCACACCAGCATTCCCAGATAGCCGGCGGCGACGAGGAGCGGATAGTGGCAGGGAATGCCTCGGCGTTCGAGGCTTCGACCGACGGCCCGGGCGAGGAGGGCCCCGACCACCAGGGCGAGGCCCCAGTTGACGAGTCCGGTGAGCACGGCCACGAAGGCGACCATCGCGGTGGCGACCGAGGTCGATCGAGGCAGGTCCGCGATCACATTGATGAGCCGCCTGATCGGAGGGCTCGCCGCGAGGGCGTACCCGGTCACCAGCACCAGAATCATCTGCATGCCGAATTTGAGGAGTTTCCAGAGGCCGTCGTCGCCCCACCAGGCATCCAGGAGCAGGACCGCCTTGGAGGGTTCTCCGGGGTCTCGGTTCGCAAAGGTGCCCGGGATCACCAGCGCCAGGGCCGCGGTGACCGCGGTCAGCCCGATGGCCAGTACGAATGGATCCGGGATCCAGCGTCCGATGGTCCGAGTGACCAGCAGGCCGAGGCCGCTGACGAATCGACGTGTTCCACCGCGTGAATCGGTCATGCCAGAAGCGTACCGGCACGAAAAAGCCGCCGAGGACGGCCCACCCCTCCTTGGGTCGTCGCTCGGCGGCATTCCATTCTTCGGCGAGATCCGGGCCGGTCTGAAGGAGGGGGGGCGATTCCCGCTCATTTCGGGCCGCATGAAGGGCGCACTCGGCGCAGACGCACCCCCGATACCCTGTGTGCCGCATGGAAACCGCCCCCAACTCGTCCGAAAAGTCCGAACCCACCGCAGAGAACGTCTCCGACGGCAAGCCCGCCGTGCGGGAGGTGACCGTCGTGAAGCAATTCGAGGAACTACCGATTGATCCGGTGGTCCTCAACGGCATCAAGGCCCTGGGCTTTGAGAAGCCGACGGAGATCCAGCAGCGGGTCATCATTCCCCTCGTTCAAGGACGAGACGTGATCGGTCTGGCGCCGACCGGCACCGGCAAGACCCTCGCCTACGGAATTCCGCTGGCTCATCGCTTGATCGCCGAGCCGCCACCCATGATGCGTCGAGTCCGACGACGAAAGGGCGGTGATCCGGGCGCCAAGTACGTCGACCCCAAGCGTCGGCTCCGTGGACTCGTGGTGGTGCCGACGCGCGAACTCGCCCAGCAGGTGGCGGAGGAACTTCGCCGGCTCACTCGAGGTTCGCTGGTCAAGGTGACCGCGGTCTGGGGCAAGGCGGCTCTCAAGCCCCAACGGGACCGCCTCGAAGCCGGGATGGACATCGTGGTCGGCACGCCGGGGCGTCTCAGAGAACTGATGGACATCGATGTCCTGAGTCTGGCATTCATCCGCCACCTGGTGGTGGACGAAGGTGACCGCATGCTCGACATGGGATTCCGGCCGCAGTTGCGGACGATTCTCGAACGCATGCCCGAGCACCGTCAAATGGCCTTCTTCAGCGCCACGATGCCGCCGGCCATGGAGGATCTCGCCCGCACCTTCCTTCGGAAGCCGGCGCGGATCGAAGCCGGCCGGCACACTCGGGCGGCGAAGCATCTCGGCAACCGATTGTTCGAGATCGAAGACGTACTCAAGGTCGCCTTGCTGCTCCGTCTGGTGGTCACCGACGAACGTCGCGGCGTCCTGATCTTCTGCCGTACCCGACGTCGTGCCGGTTGGGTGCACTCCGCCTTGCGGCGTCACGCCATGTCGGTGGGCCTGGTTCACGGAGATCGCAGCCAGAAGCAGCGAAACCGCGCGTTGGATCTCTTCTCCGAGGGCGCGTCCGGGGTTCTGGTCGCGACCGACGTCGCCGCTCGCGGTCTTCACATCGATGCGGTTCGGACGGTCATCAACTACGACCTCCCGTTGTCCGCGGAAGAGTGGGTCCATCGAGTCGGGCGGGCTGGCCACGGTGGCGGGTTCGGAGAGTCCTTCACCTTCGTTTCACCGCCCGAGAGGGGCCGTTGGCGCACGATTTCGAAGATCGTCGGCGAACGGATCTCCGCGGACAATCTGCCCGACCTGGGTGAGTTCGTGCGGCCTCAGGACGCGGTGAAGCTCGAGAAGTTCCGAAGTGCTCAGCGTGCGACCAGGATGGAACCCTTCCGAGGCAAGGATCGTGATCTTCTCCACGGGCAGTCCCGGGATCGTGATCAGGGCAATGATCGGGACAGGAACGGTCCGAAATCACGTTCCGCCGGTTCGAGCTCCAAGCCATCCAAGTCATCCAAGACCTCGAAGGCTGCGAAGGCCGAGGACAAGGTCGAGTTCGATGAATTCGGCGTTGAAATCCCCCGGAAGTCGACGGGCCGTTCCACCGGGCTTCGGCGTGACAAGAAGACCGTTCCTCGCGAGGGCGGCAAGACCGCCGCGACTCAGACTCGAGCTCGCGGGGGTGACCGCATCACGCATGGAGGACGCCGCAAGGGTGCCACCAAGCCGGTCGATCCCAAGCAGAAGCCGGGTGGTGGGGTTCGACGTCCTTCTGGAAGCTGAACCGAGAACCTGGAAACTCGTCAGCCACCGCCGAAGGCGTAGCCGTAGTAGTCGGCGAAGACCTCCCAGAGTTCCGGGTGGGCGTCGTGGAGAACGTGGGGCTGCTCGAAGAAGTGCTCGGTGACCACCGCGAAGAA
>CAJWFU010000203.1:0-5289 GCA_913031315.1 uncultured Phycisphaerae bacterium
ACGTCGTCGAGGAATCCGCGGGAACCCGCGAAGATCGAGATGCACTGATCGATCACGTCCATCGGCACGAACTGTCCCTGCTTGAGCAGTTCCGCCATTCGCTGGCCACGGGTGAGCTGCCGCTCGGAGGCCACGTCGAGTTCGGTGCCGAGCTGCGCGAAGGCTTCCAGTTCACGGAAGGCCGCGAGGTCGAGCCGGAGAGAACCAGCGACTTCCTTCATGGCCTTGATCTGGGCGTTACCACCCACGCGACTCACCGAGATACCCACGTTGATGGCGGGCCGGATGCCGGCGGAGAAGAGTTCGGGCTGAAGGTAGATCTGACCGTCGGTGATGGAGATCACGTTGGTCGGGATGTACGCCGAGACGTCACCTTCCTGCGTCTCGATGATCGGCAACGCCGTGAGCGAGCCTCCACCGTTGGCGTCGGAGAGCTTCGTCGCACGTTCCAGAAGACGACTGTGCAGGTAGAACACGTCGCCGGGATAGGCCTCACGACCGGGGGGACGTCGAAGCAGCAGCGAGAGTTCGCGATAGGCGACCGCCTGCTTGGAAAGGTCGTCGTACACACAGAGGACGTGCTTGGGCGACTTGCCTTCCTTGCCCTGCCACATGAAGTGCTCGCCCATCGCGGTACCCGAGTAGGGGGCGACAAACTGCATCGGGGCGGGGGCGGCCGCACCGGCGGCCACGACGATCGTGTACTCGAGGGCACCGTTCTCGCGCAGCGAGTCGACGACGCCGGCGATCGTGGATTCCTTCTGTCCGACGGCCACGTAGATGCAGACCACCGCATCGTCGGTTCCCCAGAATTCCTTCTGGTTGATGATCGCGTCGAGACAGACCGCGGTCTTCCCGGTCTTTCGGTCACCGATGACGAGCTCTCGCTGGCCACGACCGACCGGGATCATCGAGTCGACCGCCTTGATGCCGAACTGCATCGGCTGGGTCACGGGCTGGCGAGCAGCGATGCCCGGAGCCACGATGTCGACCTTGCGGGTGAGTCCGCCGCCGATGGCCGGGCCACCGTCGATCGGGCGGCCGAGCGCGTCGACCACGCGTCCCAGCAACTCTTCACCCACGGGTACTTCAAGAAGCTTTCCGGTCGAGCGAGCGGTGTCGCCTTCCCGAATGCCACTGCCGTCGCCGTAGAGCACGACACCAACGGTGTCGGATTCCAGGTTCATGGCCTGACCCATCACGGTGCCATGCTCGCCCTGGAATTCCAGAAGCTCGCCGGCCATGACATTGGAGAGACCGTAGACGCGGGCGATACCGTCGCCCACTTCAACCACCTTGCCGACCTCGGAGATCGACAGCTCGGTTGAATACTGCTCGATCTCCTGCTTGATGACGGAGGTGATCTCGTCGGACTTGATCTTCACGGGGAACCTCGCAGGGCGCCAGCGGCGCGGGTTATGGATCTGTAACGAGCGCGGGCGATCAGCCCTGGACGACGTCCGAAGACGCCGAGGAAGAATCGCCGGAGTAGAAGGATTCGCCATCCGCCTGGATCTCGGCAGCACCGCGATCAAGGAGGGACTCACGGAGGTCGCGGAGCCGTCCGCGAACCGAACCGTCGATCAACTGATCCCCCACTCGAAGGACGAGTCCTCCGAGCAGTGAGGGATCTGCATACTGGTGGAAGACCGGCTCCTTGCCGAGCCGGGTACGAATCTTCTCCGAAAGAAGACTCATCTGAGCATCGTCGAGGCCGCCTTCCACGGTGAAGACATCGACCTCGACCCGGCCGAAGCGATCATTGAGGAGTTCCTCGAATGCCGCGGCGATGTCGGAGAGGCGAGCAAGCCGCCCCTTGTCGTTGAGGACCAGGTTGAATCGCAACAGCAGATCGGAGACCTGCCCGTCGAGAATTCGCTGGAGGGATGATCCACGGTTGGACCGCTTCACGATCGGTGAGCGGAGGAACTCCGCGAAGGCGGGTTCCGCCCGGACGATCTCGACGATCGCGTGGAGCTGCTCGCTCGTTTCAGCGACCTTCTCGTTGCCACCTGCGGCCTCCGCGAGCTCGAGGAGGCTCTGCGCGTAGACCCGGGCGATGGCGTCGATGGTCGCGTTGGAGGAGTCGGTGGACATGAGGCGGGATTCCCCAAGGACGGCGTGGTGCCGTCCGGTATCGGTCGAAAGGCGGAGTCAGACCCCGGCGGCGTCGAGCTCGCGGATGCTTTCCTCGACCAGTCGGGACTGATCGGCGGCGTTGATTTCTCGCTGAAGGATCTTGGCAGCGACCGCGGAAGCGAGTTCCGAAGCCTGGTCGTGGATGTCCGCGACCGCGGCCTTCTTCGCCGCTTCGATGTCGGACTTCGCTCGAGCCATTCGCTCGGCGAGGTCACGCTCGTTGGCGGCTTTCATCTCGTCGGCGACCCGCTGAGCCTCGGCACGAGCCTCGGTGATCGTCCGGTTGGCTTCTTCGCGGGCATCGGCGAGGCTCTTCTCGTATTCGGCGAGGGCCTGCTTGGCCTGCGATCTCGCATCTTCGGCGGCCTTGATCTCACCGAGGATCTTGTCGTTTCGCTCATCGAGGCCCTTGGTGATGACCGGCCAGACCTTGAGGATCAGGATCGCCAGGGCGATGAGCCAGACCACCACGGCGGTACCGGCAACCCAGGGCTCCGGGTTCATGGGGTTCGGACCATCGCCTGCGGCGGCTGCGAATAGAAGGGGAAGGGACATCGATGACTCCGTCGAAGCGCGATCGCTGAACGTGAGTCCGGGGCCGTGCTGGCCTCGGACGGCGCGGGACCTCGGTGCCGGCGGGTGCCGGCACCGAGGACCACGTGGACTCTGGATTCTCAGCCGGCCATGAGGAAGCCGACGACCACTCCGAAGAGCGCGACGCCTTCCACCAGGGCGGCGGTGAGGATCATGTTCACAAAGATACGGCCACCCATTTCAGGCTGACGGGCGGTCGCTTCACAAGCGCCGGCACCAATCTTGCCGATGCCGATGCCGGCACCGATGACCGCGAGACCAGCGGCCAGACCCTTGCCAAGGCCGGCTCCCCAGTTCACCGCATCGGCGTCCTGAGCGAGCGCGGGCTCGACGATGAAGAGAGTGCCGAAGAGGGCGAAGAGGAATGCGGGGATGAGCTTGTTCATGTGACTCCGGGTCTCCGAATGCGACGCAGGGTGTCGCGTCTTGAGGTGATTCTGTCTTCGTCATCCGGTGATGACGGTCGTATCCGTGGAAGAAAGGGCACCGATCAGTGTGCCTGGGCGAGCTCCTGTTCGACGTCCTCTGCGGCGGCGTCCTCGTGCTCATGCTCTTCGTGGCTCATCAGACTGATGAAGACCGCGGTCAGGAACATGAAGACGAAGGCCTGAAGGAAGGCGACAAAGAGTTCCAAGAAGGTGAGGGCCACGGCGAAGGCACCGGTGGCCATTGTGACGCCGAACCAGGCACCACCGCCGTACTCAAGCCCCATCTGGTCCATCGAGGGAAGCATGATGACGGTTGCGAGCAGGATGTGCCCGCCCATCATGTTGGCGAAGAGCCGAATGGCGAGGGCGACGGGCTTGATGAACACGCCCGCGAATTCGACCGCGAAGACGATCGGCACGACGAGCCACAGACCCTTGGGGCCCTTGGCCAGGCCGCAGGTGAGGTGATCGAGCCAGCCCAGGAAGCCCAACTCGCGGAACGAGTGGATCTGGATCGCCACGAAGGCGGTGAACGCCAGCACCGCGGTGACGTTCAAGTTCGCGGTGGCGGTGCCGCCGAAGGCGAAGTGATGCAGGCCGAACAGGTGATGCATGTCCTGAAGCGGAATCATGCCGAGCAGATTCACCACCAGAATGAAGAAGAACAGGGACAGCAGGAACGGAGTCCAGCGTCGTGTCTGCTTCGCACCGAGTACCGGCTCGAGCATCTGGTCTCGGAGGTAGACGACCATCACTTCCACGATCTGCGAGAGGCGTCCCTTGGTGACGTAGCGTCGGTTGCCCTCGGATTCCTCACCGGTTCGAATTCGACGAGCCGCGAACAGGAGGCCGGCCACGGCCAGGATGCCTGCGAGCAGCAACATGACTTCGTGCGCCGAGCCGGCGCCGATTTCCCCGACCCAGCTGATCTCTCGCCACAACGTCTCCTGAGAGTTGACGACGTGGGTAAGCGGATCAGTTCCGGCCAGAAGCAATGCGGGCAAGTCCATTCTCCATTGAGAGGGACGGTCAGGCGAACGGGAGGTGGTCGAACGCGAATGCGCACGACTCCGAAATCAGTCGTCCGAAGCCGCGGCAGCGGACTCGTCGGCTTCGATCTGGGCGAGCATCGCCTTGGCGATGATCGGCACCTCGACCGCAAGCAGGACAAGTGCGGATGCCGCGAGTCCGACCACGAATGGACGGTCCGGCGGACGGGCCGCGGAATATATCAGAAAGGCCACCGCAGGAATCGCCAGAATCCGTCCAGTCGTGGAAGCGAGCCACAGAGTGGGAAGGTCGCCAGACCGCCGGGGTTTCCAAGGCCCGAGAATCAGCAGTCCCGCCCCCCCCACCACCGAAGAGATCGCACCCCCGATACAGCCCCAGAGCAGCCAGCCGGGCTCCAGGTCCACGAACAGCCCCGCGAGGGGCCAGCCCCCGATTGAAACCACGGTCGAGACGACCCAGCCAAGGGCCAGAATGCCCACGGGGAGACGATAAAGGGGTTCTGAGGACCGGTCCGAGGGTTGAGGCAACAGGTCCGACGGGATCTTCATGACGACACTCCGAAGGGGTGATCAAGAGGAGGAATGGTCGTCCTGATCCCGTTTTTTGCGGCGAACGGCATCCAGTTGGTCATTCATCCGAAGTCCTCCGCGGACCAGTTGGGAGAGACCGCTGGCCATTCCAGCGATCGCCCCCCCCACGATCCACCAGTCACGCTGCCCCCAGCCATTCGCCTCGGCGACACCCCCGAAGAACCAACCGAGGAGCAGGCCCCCGGCGACGAAAGACACCGATTCCATGCCCAGCCCGGCCATTCGCCAGCCAATCCGCGACTCGGCGTCGTCAGAACGAGATTTTCGAGACCCGGGGGTTCCAGTGAACATGTTGGAAATCTTACGGGACCTCCAAGAACCCGGTTGTTCTCCCCGTTGAAGGCCTTCTCTACCTACACTCTTGACCCATGACCATCCGCGACGAAGAAATCATCGACGTGACGCCCAAGCGTCTCGGAACCGCCGAACGACTTTTCCTTCCGGAGATCTTCCGCGGACTGGGAACCACGCTTCGGCACGCGTTCCAGAACGTCGGCCGTGACGGAAAGAACAAGGACACCCTCTGG
>CAJWFU010000204.1:0-5279 GCA_913031315.1 uncultured Phycisphaerae bacterium
GAGATGAAGGTTGACGGTGAGGGTGTTCATCGCCACCACTTCGGTGCTTCTGGCGCCGACCACTTCCGCGAGTTCGCTTCGGACCTGCTCGTGGTAGGGGTACCAGGGTCGTTCGGCCTCGAAATGTCCGTCGACCGCGAGCCGGGCCCAGTCCTTGAGCACTTCGGCGACGATCGGTTCGGCCTCGACCGGTTGCAGCCCGAGCGAGTTCCCCACGAAGTAGGCCACCGGGCGTCCCTGTTCGTCGACCGGATGGTGGAAGCGTTCCCGGCAGGCAGCGAGCGGATCGATGGCGTCGAGACGCTCGGCGCACGCCCGGGTCGGTTCAAGCTCGCTTGCGGCCACGCCGTCGAAGGGCGACGGTTCGGCGATGTTCGACACTTCCTCGCTCACGAATCGGTCTCCGGGATCCGGCGGGACTCGAGGTCGAGGAATTCGAGCGCGGTCCCACCAAGGATTCGGTCCGCGATCGGGCCCGCCAGGTCGGGCATGTCGCGGATCATCGCCCCGGGGCGGTGTTCGCCGAGGGGGAACGGGTAGTCGCTGCCGAGGGCGATTCGTTCGGGGCCCACAAGTCGAATGAGGTGGCGGAGGGTTTCGGGATCATGGACCAGCGAGTCGTACACGAATCGCTGCAGATGATCGCGGGGTGAGGTCGAGGTCTCGACCGCACAGAGGTCGGGACGGACCTCGTGACCGTGGGCGATCCGCCCCACGGTCAGGGGAAAACTCCCGCCTCCATGAGCGAGTCCGATTCGGAGATCGGGAAGGCGGTCCAGGACACCGCCCATCGACAGGGAGCACGCGGCCCGAGCGGTTTCGGCCGGCATGCCGACCAGCCAGGGCAGCCAGTACTTGGGCATCTCCGCCCGGCCCATCATTTCCCAGGGGTGGACGAACACCGCGGCCCCGAGCCGGGCTGCGGTCTCGAAGACCTGGAAGAGGGCCGGCTCGTCGAGATTCCAGTCGTTGACGTGGGAACCGATCTGGACCCCGCGAAGCCCGAGTTCGCCAACGCAGCGTTCGAGTTCCGCACAGGCGAGGTCGGGGGCCTGCATCGGAATGGTTCCGAGCCCCTCGAAACGGCCGGGATGGTCACGCACCACGCCGGCGAGATGATCGTTGAGCAATCGGGAGACCTCGAGGGCATCCGCGGGTTTCGCCCAGTAACTGAACATGATCGGAACGGTCGACAGGACCTGAACGTCCACGCCGTGATCGTCGCAATCCTCGATTCGTCGGGTGGCCGACCAGCAACGGTCGTCGATTTCACGAAAGTTCCGGCCGTCCATCATCATCTTCGCGCGGCACGGGGCGCAGTGATCGAGGGAGATCCACCCCCCGTAGCCGTACTTTTCGGCGAGATCGGGCCAGCGCTCGGGCAGAAGATGGGTGTGAAGATCCACGACTGGACTGGTCATGCCCCGATCGTATCACCGAGGCCGATCCGGCCCGGATTCGGGTTCCGGTTCAGGGTTCCGGTTCAGGGATTCAGGGGTTGAATGACCGAATCCGCAAGGACCTGTCCGAGGTCGCCTTCGACCACGAGGCCGGCGAAGTCGACGAGACCCGGATTCAGTTGAAGTCGGAGCACGTCTTCGGCTCGACGCTCGTCCTCGACCGCCCGAAAGCGAGGTCCCACGCCCGCGGGGCGGATCCCCTCGGCTAGAAGCTGCGTCGCCAGGTGGCCGCAGCCGGGGTCGTCGATCGGGAGATCGATGAAGACCGTGGCCGCGGCGGCGGAGGTCTCCATGGCACTGATCGCGGCCTTCACCCCGTCGAAGGCTCCGGTGGTGATCCGATCCAGGGTGATCAAGGCGACGCTTCGGCTGGAGTCGAAGCGGGTGTGGACGGTGGCATGCCCATCCAGCGGCGAGGTTTCGCTGGATCCGAACCGGATCTCCCGGCCCCGCGCCTCATAGAGGAGCGTGAGGATTGGTTTGAGTGCGGCGGGTACGAAGGCGGTCAGCGGTGGTTCCTCGGCCAGGGAATCCCAGTAGAGGAAGCAGGAGTGACGGGCCGGTTGGCTCGAATCCTCGATCGCCCCGGTGACGCCGCCTCGCAGGGAGGCTTCAGCCGGAGTGGTTCCGAGGCAGAGGGCGCACGGGGTCGATCCGAAGTTCAGATTCATCCGCTGGCTCACCGGATGTCGGGCCGTGGGTTGACTCCAGATTCCGAGCAGGCCGAGTTCGGCGCCCGCGGCCTCGACCGCGGCTCTCATCGGTTTCATCAGCCCGTGTCCTCGATGACGATGATCGATCACCGCCTGGCCCGCCTCTCCGATGGGACCGAGATTCGGTCGTTCAAGGGCATAGTGTCCGACCACGTCGCCCTCGGCGGACTCGCAGATGATCGAGTGCATTCGCCCTTCGCGGTTGAGCAGATCGATGCGATCCGGCACGTAGAGGTCGGGATTGGGGTAGGAGCGGCCGTAGGCTTCGTAGATTCGGCGTGCGATGTGCAGTCCATCGCCTATTCGATAATCGCGGATCCGGTATTCGTCGGTCTTGCGGGAAGGGGCGAGGTCGGCGTGGGTGTTTTCCGCTTCTTCGCGGTCCAACCGATGGCGAACCTCCTCCAGAACCTCGATCGAAGGATGTTCTCGTTGCACTCGAAGATGAAGCTCCGAGCCCTCTCGACCTTTCTGAACCCACCACAGACGGTCGAAAATGGTGTTCGGCCGGATTCGATCGGTGATCTTTCCCCCGGCCCCGTGGTTGAGATCCCCGCCAAGCGGGATCCCGTGTTCGAGAATTCTGAATTCGAGCGCGTCGGCATCGATCGTCGCGCCGATTTCGAGGGGCACGATGGCACCATCCTCGTAGGCCAGGGTCCGTTCGATGAGTTCGACGCCGCAGAGGAAGGCCTCGAGCAGATCATCACGTCGACTTCCCGAGAATCCGGCGAGGTCGAGCGCCCGCCGGGCGAAGTCTCCGGCCAATGGGGCGAGTTCCGGGAGGCCCGGAAGATCCAAACGAAGTTCGATGCGGTCGGGAGTGTTCATCTTCTCGTCTTCCATGGTTTCTTTGCGGCTCGGCGGGCAGGTCGAAGGGTACTATCGCTCCTCGCCATGTCTTACGAACCGTCTGATTTTTCTCTCCCGTTGAAGGGCTGCTCCTGGAGGAACGGTCTGGTCGCACTCGCGTTGGTCGCAGGTCAGCCGCTCGCGCTGGGGCAGTCTGTCGACCCGGGAGCGCCGGACGCACCGGTTTCCGGTTTCGGGGCGGAAGCCCTCGCGCCGCCTCCGATCCGTTCGATCGAGGAGGGCCCCGAGATTGATGGGGTCCTGGAGGAGATCTGGAAGACCGGCACGCTTCTGCCGGACACCTGGCGGCAGGTGGATCCCATCGAAGGCGGCCCGCCGTCGCAGCGGACCGAGGTTCGCCTGATGCGGGATCGTCGCAACCTCTACGTGGCGATTCGATGTTTCGACGACGAAGCCGATGGGATCATCGCCCGGGCGCTGCAACGGGACGGAAACATCGGATCGGATGACAACATCCGGCTGGTGCTCGATCCGAAGCGAGATCTGCGGACGGGGTACGTGTTCTCGATGAACCCACTCGGGGCTCGAGCGGATTCCCGCCTGGTGAACGGCCGTACGGACCGGAACTGGGATGCGGTCTGGGAGGGTCGGGCGTCGATCGATGACGAGGGGTGGACCGCTGAATTCGTGATTCCGTTTCGAACGCTGTCCATCGACCCGGCCGCGCGATCGTGGGGGATCAACATCGAACGGACGATCCGACGCGGCAACGAGCGGGTTCGGCTGGTCGCGGCCGACCGCGACATCAATCTCGAATCCGTGGCCGATGCCGCGGTGGTGGGCATGTTCGGCGAGATCGATCAAGGAAGCGGCATCGACGTGAAGCCGTATGGAAAGATGACCTGGCAGGAGGGTGAGGATTCCGGAGCGGACCCGGCGGCCGGAGTGGACGTCTTCTGGAAGGTCACCCCGTCTCTGACGTTCGTGGGCACGGTGAACCCCGACTTCGCCGAAACCGAGGTCGATCAGCGGATCATCAACTTCAGCCGTTTCAGCATTCGCTTTCCCGAGAAGCGGGACTTCTTCCTCGAAGACGCCGGTTACTTCAACTTCGGCGGCATCCGATCGACGCCGGCACCGTTCTACTCCCGTCGAATCGGTCTTTCGCCGCAAGGGGAGCCACAGCAGATCCTGGGTGGGGTCAAATTGACGGGGTCGATCGGCGATGTCTCCGTCGGCCTGCTCGATACGGTGATGACCGAGGGGGTGAGACCCGCGGATCGGAACTACTTCGCCGGGCGGGCCTTGGTGAACGTCTTCGAGCAATCGTCGGTCGGAGTGATCGCGACCTCGGGTAATCCGCTCGATGGTCGATCGAATCAGCTGGTGGGTGCTGACTTCAACTTCGTCACTTCCGATCTGCCCGGAGGGAAGCGATTTTCCGCCAACGCATGGTTCCAGCAGACCGTCACCGATGATGTTGCGGGCATCGGAGCGACCGCGGCCGGTCTCCGACTTTCGTACCCCAACGACGACTGGCGAGCCAGTTTCGGCTGGTTCGTGATCGGCCCCGAGTACTTCCCGGCGATGGGTTTCGTGAACCGGGTCGGGGTTCAAGAGTTCTTCGGTGGCGTATCTCGTCGCTGGCGTCCGGACATCGACTGGCTTCGAAGTGTGAGCGTCGGGGTGAACGGGTACTGGATTCCCGACCTCGATTTCAACACCCAGAGCCTCGACCTTGAATTCGACCTCGCAAAGATCCAGTTCGAGCGAGGTGACAGTGCGTTCCTCGAAGTCGGTCTTCGTCAGGAAGTGCCCGATGAGGATTTTCGGGTGGCCGGTGAGCTGCTGGTTCCGGCCGGGGACTACACCTGGAGCGAAGTCGGTGTCGGTTTCGAGACCACCTCGAAGGAGCCGGTGGAGATCGGGGTCGAGGGCGGCTGGTCTGGCTATTACGGAGGGCGTCGACTGGAAATGGGCACCGATTTCCGATGGCAGCCGGCCCCGAGTCTGTTGCTGGGCGGATCACTTCAGTGGAACGACATCTCTCTCGACACTGGAAACCTCGAGACCTGGTTGGCGTCGGGTCGGGTCAACTTCTACTTCTCCCCTCTGGTTTCCTGGGAGAACCTGGTCCAATATGACACCCAGTCCGGAACGGTAGGACTGAACAGTCGCCTCCGATGGGCGTTTCGTGACGGTGAGGAGATCTTCGTGGTGTTCAATCAGAACGTCGAGGCGGACGAGCTGGAGTTCACCCTCGATACCACGGAAATCGTGGCGAAGATTGGCT
>CAJWFU010000205.1:0-5246 GCA_913031315.1 uncultured Phycisphaerae bacterium
TTCCGGCATCCTCGAGGGCCTGGCGATGGTGGCTGTAGACCAGCCCATCGAATTCACGGCCTCGGACCGCGTGGACGGCTCCGTGGCGATGTTCTTCAGCGGTGGGGAGGGTCTCCGGCAGATGCTGATTCAAATGCCCGCCCGCATGCAGCCCCATCAATTGCATGCCCAGGCACACACCGAGCGTGGGGAGATCTGAATGCCGATCTTCGAGCAGTTCGAGAATTTCGAGCTCGAATGCCTGGCGGTCCGGCTCGACCAACCTCGCCTCATGGTGGACGGGAACGCCGAAGGCCGAGGTGTCCGGGTCATCTCCACCACTCAGCACGATCCCGTCGAGGCGGTCCAGAACCGCCTCCGCGGTACCGGGGATCGGTGCGATGGGAATTCCGATCGCACCGCAGGCCGTGAGCTCCCGGAGGTAGGTCCGACGGAGTCTGACCTGATCATCGACCAGATCAGCCGTCACGCCGATCAGGGGGGGGCGGTTTGGTTTGGGAGAGGTGTTCACTCGAAGGCTCCGGGTCACGCGTGGCGTCGGGCGGTATTCCGCCACCATTCGCCGTCGGGCACGAATCTTCGGTTGGGGGCCTTCCCGGCATCAGAAATGGGGTGGGAAGGGCTGGGGGTCGAATCAGGTGAGCCGACGTCATGGAACGACAGACTCGGACCTGTTGTTCGTCATCCTGCCTGATCGGGGATTCAGATGCAAGAGAAGACTTGCTCGATCGCGGCCGTTTGGATATTGTCTGCGATTCGTCGCCGCCCCAGGGGCCGGACCCGAGGCGGCTGCCACGAGAGTGGCATTCGAGGCATTTTTCCCGTCACGTCGATGATCGACCTAGGGCGGGGCAACCGGAAGTCGCAACCATGACTCAGTTCCAAGCTGCACCGACCATCCCGCTCAAGACCGGCTCCGACGGCAAGGAGTACATCGATTACAAGTCGGTGGACGATCTGCGTCGTCTGATGACCCCGAACGGCAAGATCTACACCCGAAAGCGTCTCGGAGCCAATGCCCGAGAGCAGCGACGGGTCGCACAGGCCGTGAAGCGAGCTCGCTACATGGCGCTGCTGCCGTACACCAGCGCCACCGTCTGATCAACGCCGTCAGGCGATGCATCACGCGAGAATCAACCGGCTCCGACGGTATCCCGTTGGAGCCGGATTCTTGCGCGCTCGCAAGTGATCAGGATTCCCGATGCATGCGTTGCCAGCGACGGCGAATGGTTCGACTGACCAGCCGAGGAAGGCCGATCGTCCAGTTCCAGGCCCAGCGGGTGTAGAGCCGGCTGCGAATTCGTCGGAGTCCCCGGTCCGTCGGTGCCACTGCAAGGCCTCGCCGAAGCCAGTTGAACGAAGAGACGAAGCGATTGTCTTCGAGTGCCGCGAGGGCGAGGTTATGCAGGCTTCGCAGGCAGTTCGGATCCTTTCGCAGGACCCTTCTTGAAATCGTGATGCCTCCGACCCGGTCCCCCAGTCGGTATCTGCAGGCCGCAAGTCGACGTAGCGTGGCCAGGTCGTCGGGATGAGAGGCCGCGAGCCGTTCGAGGATCGGGCGTGCCTCGGAGATCATTTCAACCTCCATGAGAAGTCGAGCGAGCAGTCCCAGTTCCGACGTGGGCTCGTCTTCCGGGATTCTCAGCAAGGCCTCCCGCAATTGAGCCCGGGCGTCATCGATGCGCTGGCAGCCGATCAGGGCCTCGGAAAGGCGGCGTCGGACCATCGGTGTTTCCGGATCAAGGCGTCGAACCACCTCGAATTCCATTCGCGCATCATCGAATCGACGCATGGCGAGTGCCGTCATCCCGAGTTCCCAGTGAGCGGCGATGTTCGCCGGTTCGATCTCCAGGACGCGACGGAATCGGTCGATGGCCTCCGGTCGGCGTTCGAGCTGGACGAGCAATCGACCAGAGGCGAGAAGGCTGTCGACGGACGTGGGGTTCTCGCGGAGTTCGGCAAGATGCAGTTGGAGGGCGCGTTCGGGGCGTCCGGTGGTCTCCAGCAGCCAGGCGATCCGGGATCGGAGTCCGGGCATTCTGGGCGATTGCCGCATTGCTTCGCGGTAGCACCAGCTCGCTCGATCGGTTTGTCCGGTCTCCGCCTGCAGATCACCCATTTCCACCAGGCAGTTGGGCATCTCTTCGAAACGCTGTTGGGCTTCGTAATAGGCGAGTTGGGCGTCCTCCGGTCGTTCGAGCCGGCGAAGGGCGGCGATCCGGACGGCGTGGCAGCCTTCGTGCACCGGCCCCATGCTGCTGGCACGTTCGGCGAGTTCGAGGGCCTCTTCCGCCCGGTCCAGTCGGATGCAGAGTTCGGCGCTGGCTGCGAGCGGGTGGGCATCTTCCGGAAGGAGGGCCGCCGCCTGTCGCATCGAACCCAACGCTTCCTCCATGCGATCGAGTGAATCCAGCACCATCGCCAGCGCGGCATGCCACTCCCCGCGTGAGGGGTCGATTTCGATGGCCTGCCGAAGCGACTGCTCGGCTTCAGGTCCTCTTCCCAGGCCAAGCAGTTGCTCGGCTCGTGCGACGTGTTCTTCGGCCTGATCCCACTCGTGCATGCGAATCGCTCCATACCGGCGCGGCGGGTCTTTGATCCCTGAAAGAGATCTGCTGCGTAGAATAGTCTGCTGAGGAAGTCTCGGTTCGATCGATGAAGACCTGTCGAAGCCCTTTTCAACCTGCGTGTGTCTCCATGAAACACTTTCTCCATCTGCCACGCCTCTCTTGACGACATTCCCGGACGAACCTCGAATTTTCCGTCCCGGCCGCCTGCGGTCAACGGTGATTCTTTCCCTCGTCCTGGCGGCGGGAGGCGGTTCTTCGAGCGGAAGTGGCCTGGAGCCCGGGCTGCCGGACGTTGAGATTGGAGATCGCGCGAGTCTCAGCTCGAGCGATGATCTTCTTCTGTTCACGGAAATGTTGGATGACGCCACCGTCCCTGCGGGGTTCCGCCGGGAGGCGGCCACTCGCCTGGGGCGAGCCGGAACGGTGGAGGCTGCTGCAGTCCTCGGGCGGGTGCTGAAGGGCAGCGACCCTCTGGGCAGGGAAGCGGTGCTTGAGGGTCTTCGATCCGTTCCTTCCCTCGCTCAGCCGGTCGTGCTGGAGATCCTCGCGGGGGTGGTCGATGGAATCGTCACTCCCGAAGCCGGCGCGGCGGTGCTCGTCGGTGCCGATGTGGACGGAATCCTCGCCGTCGTCTCTCGCTTCCGAGAGACCGAAGATCGCGGCAGACGACTGCGATTGATCGATCTGCTCGGCCGTCTCGGTGATCCGGCGGCCCCCGGAGCATTGGTTGAAGCCTTGCGATTCGCGATCGATGAAGAAGAAGCGGATGCGATCGATCGGTCGCTTCAAACCTGGTCCAATTCCGAAGTGAGTCGTGATGCGAACGCCTGGCGTTCGTGGTGGAACAATCTGAACATGGAGGGCGACGGTTCTCGCGCTCTTCGACAACTGGCGAATCGAATCGCCCAGGAATCGGGACGGGCGGACGCGGAAGCACAGCGGGCGAACGGTCTGGCGAATCGCATCGCCGAACTGCACGCGAGCCTCCTGGCACTACTCCCGGAAGCCGAACGAATGCCTCGTCTTCGAGTCATGCTCGACGATCAGGAATCGACGGTTCGTCTGGTAGCGGTGGCTCAGATCGAGCGAATGTTGCGAGATGCGAAACTCCCACCCGACGAGATTCGGGAAGCGATCGTCGCTCGCCTCGGCGACATCGAACCCCAGATTCGCATGAAGGCCACCCAGGTCCTCGACGCCATGGGGGGCGAGGATCTCGGGCCCATCCTGGTTCGATCGCTGGTCATTGAATCCGACCCGGAGGTCATTCGGACTGGATTGCAGGTGCTTGGTGGTCGGCCTCAGCCCGATGCGGTGGCGTTCGCGATCGAGCGACTGGGGGATCCGGACGGTGAGACGGTGGCGCTGGCGGCCAGAGTCATTGCCACGGTCGCCGCGGCGGGGCTGCTCCATCCCGACGATCGCAGCCGGGTGCAGGCTCGATTCGCCGACCTGGCCCTGATCCACTCCCGGGACGAAGCTCGCCTTGCGGTCCTGGTTTCAGAGCGTCCGGATGAGACGGTCGGGCTGTTGGACGTCGAAGATGAAATGGTGCGGCGAGGCGCGGCGGAGGCCTATCGCACGCTTGGCCGACGAGACATCCTGCTTGCCGGCGCTTCGAATCAGACGGTGCTCAGAGTGGCGATTCAAGCCTGGGCGGAGGTCGATTCCGCCATCGGCCCCGTGAACATCGAGGCCTTGCTCGCACTTCGTCCGAATGGTGACGCGCCGGACTCGGAGACCGATCTGGCGACCTGGCGGTCGGCGATGGTTCGGTTGCTCGAAGCCATGCCGGCCACGCATCTCCCGAAGATCGAAGCGCTTCTGACGCTGGAATCCACGCTGCTCGCGGAACGTTGCAAGATGCTTCGGCGCGGGACCACGGATCAAATGCTCGGCAAGCTGGAACTCGCCGTACTCCACCGGCTCCTCGCTCGGGGACTGGTGGAGAGCGGGCGTCCCTTGGAGGCGATCCTCGAATACCGGGCCGCCGGGGCCGAAGCGGAGGATTCGCCCCTGCGTCAGGAGCTCCTCGATGCCTTGTTCCTGGCCGAAGAATGGGAGGAAGCCTCGATCCTCGCCAGGATTCCCGCCGTTTGGATCGACTTTCTGGAGGCAAGGCCTCTTGCCGAGGCCGAATTCTCCCGCGGGATGCTGGCCGAGATCGACCGTCGCTTCCAGAACGGGACGGACCCTGCGGATGAGGCGAGGCTGGAAGTCCTTCGAAGCCGGTTCGGAGTGGTCGCGGCCGAAGAGGGTTGAAGCGGCCGAACGGTCGCTTCGGATACCATCCTCGACCTTCACCGAACCGCCGTGCCCCGGCTGGGGCGACGGAATGAATCAGCCCTCATTTGCGTATGGAGATCACCGATGGCCCCGTCGAAAGACGCTTCCGGCGACGCGACCCGCCTCGAACGCGACACCATGGGAGAAATGCCCGTTCCGGTCGACGCGCTGTTCGGCGCCACGACTCAACGGGCGGTTTTGAACTTCCCCATCTCGGGTCGGCCGGTTCCCGTCGAGGTGATCGAGGCGTTTGCCGAACTCAAGCGAGCCTGCGCCGAGGCGAATGGTCGTCTGGGCGTGGTTCCGGTGCCGGTCGCCGGCCTGGTGGTCGCAGCCTGCGACGAGTTGCTCGAAGGACTTGCTGGAACGCATGATCGGCCGTTGAACTGG
>CAJWFU010000206.1:0-5240 GCA_913031315.1 uncultured Phycisphaerae bacterium
AAACGAAGATTCCCGCCGAGTTCGGACCCCCGTCCGACCCGGGCGAGGATTGACGAACGACGGAACATGAGAACGCGTCTGGAAACGACGCCATCGACACGGACATCGAAGACCACGGAACGCCTCGGTGGGGATCCAGCCTTGACGGATCCTCGAAAAAGCGTCGAATAGCGTCGATCGCAGCCCCGGTGAACCGATATCAGAGCGTCGCATCGCGCGACACTCAGGAGCGATCACCGAATGTCGAACAGACGAAGAATCCTGGCCGTCGCATCGAGTGGAGGGCACTGGATCCAGCTGCGGCGCATGTCGCCCGCGTTCCCCGTGGGGGAGACGACGTGGGTGTCGACGAGCCCCGGGCATCGGAACGAGGTGCTTCCAGATGCCTTTCGAATGGTTCCGGATTGCAACCGTTGGGACAAGGTCGCGGTCCTGAAGTCGGCGTTGAAAATGGCCTGGGTGGTGATGCGTCTTCGTCCGACCCACGTCGTAACGACCGGCGCAGCGCCTGGTTACTTCGCGATCTTCTTCTCGAAGCTGCTCGGTGCCAGGACGCTTTGGATCGACAGCGTGGCCAATGCCGAAGAGCTTTCCATGTCGGGATCGAAAGCCCGCGGAACCGCGAACGAAGTCTGGTCCCAATGGCCCGAACTTGCGACGCCGGCGACGGATGGGCTCGTCGAAGTCGGCCATCACGGAAGCGTGCTGTGATCTTCGTCACGGTGGGCACCCAGCTTCCCTTCGATCGTCTCGTCGGCACCGTCGATGCCTGGGCAGGACGCTCCGGCGAATCGGTCTTCGCACAGATCGGGCCTTCGACGACCCGTTTCGAGAACATCGAGACGGCTCCGTTCCTGACGCCGGAAGAAGCTGCCGAGCGCGTGCAGCAGGCCTCGCTCGTCGTGGCCCACGCCGGGATGGGCACCATCTTCACATCCCTCGCGGCCCGGCGTCCCCTGATCGTCCTGCCCCGAAGCGCCGAACTCGGTGAACATCGAAACGAACATCAGATGGCCACCGCACGCAGGCTCGGGGAGCGGGGGATCGTCACCGTGGCCTGGGATGTGAACGAACTCCGGTCACGATTGGACTCCTTCGAGGATGTGGGTGTCGCTCCGGCCATCGGTGACCATGCCGAAGTCGGGCTCCTCGATGCAGTTCGGGATTTTCTCGACAGGTGACCGGGAATCATCGAGTGCCGGTCGATGCCGCCGTCGCAGTTCAATGGCTCCGGCGGGATACTCGGTTCGTCGTTGAAGAACGGGTCGAGGCGGCCGATTCGATTCGCCTCGAACCGTGATTCCGCGGACAATCCACGGATGTCGTTCGCGTCCATTCATCGTCGCCGTCGAGACCTCCGACTTCTGGTCGTGGATGGATCCTGCTACTCGATGATGACCGGGGCGGGTGAATGGCAGTTCGTGTTGTTCGCCCTCGCGCTCGGGATGGGCGAAGTGGCGAGCGGGCTGGTCGCCACGATTCCCGTGTTCATCGGTGCGGTGCTGCAGTTGATCACACCGTGGGGGGCGAGGCGGGCGGGGTCGCTTCGGCGATGGACGTCGACCTGCGCCGCCGTACAGGCGTGTTCGATCGTGCCGCTGGTGATCGGGGCGTGGTACGGCGCCATGCCGCCGTGGCTGCTCTACACGACGATCGCGGTCTACTGGGCGAGTGGCTACATGACCGCGCCGACGTGGCAGACGTGGTTCACCACGCTCGTCCCGCGGGCGATCCGGGCTGAATTCTGGGCGCGTCGGAGTCGGTGGGTCCAGGTCGCCCTCGCGACCGGTCTCGCGGCCGGGTTCATCCTGCAGGAAGGCGAGGCGATGGGCCGACCGCTCGAGGCGTTCGCCGTCGTCTTCTCGATCGCGGTCCTCGTCCGGTGCGTCTCCACCTGGTGCCTGCGGAGCCAGTCGGAGCCGAAACCCGAACTCGCCCTCGAGATCGAGCCACCGACGCCGCGGGTCCTTCGTCGGTTCCTCGCCGACGCCCGCACCCGGGGATTGCTGGGGTACATGCTCGCGTTCTTTCTCTGCGTCTTCGTGACCGCGCCGTTCTTCGGTCCCTACATGCGGGAGCGGCTCGGTTTCGAATACTGGCAGATCATCTGCGTGCAGCTCGGAACGTTCGGATCGAAGATCGTGTTCCTTCCACTCGTCGGTCGGATGACCAGGACGCTGGGGCCGGGCCGCGTGCTCTGGATCGGCGCGCTGATGACGCTCCCCGCGGCGTTGCTCTGGCTCTTCGTCGAGCCGTGGTGGCTGCTCGTGATCTTCCAGGTCTACGTCGGATTCGGCTGGGCGTGCTGGGAGAACGGCTCGTTCCTGCTCGTCTTCGACACGATTCCGGAGTCCCGACGCACGCCGATCATGACCGTGTACCAGCTCCTGCTCGCGACGGTGATGGTGGGCGGGAGTCTGCTCGGTGGCGCGGTGCTCGACCTGGTCGGGACCACGAGCTCGGGGTACGCGACCATCTTCGTCCTCACCACCGGCATGCGGGTGGTGACCCTGTTCCTGCTGGCGTCGATCGAACCGAGCGGACTTCGACTGCGGCACCGGACGAAAACGCTGGTGGTGCGAACCGCCTCCGCGATTCCCGGTCTTCCCTCGTTCGACGTCGACGTGATCGAGTCGGACGAGCGTGATCCGCCCGGCTAGAGGGCGTCGGGAATCACTTGTGCTGGAACGCCACTTCGAGGTCGTGCTGCTCGAAGCCGGAGACGACGGTGCCGTCGGTCGCGAATCGGAAGAGCGCCGTCTGGGTGATCCCGCGAAGGGTCCCCGAGAGAATCGCCCAGCCCACGAGCACCAGGACGCCGCAGGTCGCGATGGCGATGCCTCCGGTCATGCCGATCGCCGACCCACCGCCGGCGGCCGCGGCGATCGCGACACCACCGCCGACGAGCAGGATGATGCCGAACACGGTGATGACGATTCCGGCGAGGCCGAACCCCACCGCGATCATCAGGCTCTCGCCCCACGTCTTTCGAATGGTCTGGCCCGAACGCTTGATCGCGCCGATGGGGCCGACGCCTTCGAGGACCACGGCGGGGACCGCGAAGTAGATCGCGATCGCCCATCCGACTCCGATCAATCCGACGATGATCTTGCCGACCAGGCCGACTCGTTCCTCGATCGCGCGAAGAACCAGATTCACGGTGGTCGCCACCAGGGTCCACCCGAGGATCTGGGGCAGGCGTTTCAACGCGACGCTGATGCCCGCGCCGACCCCGGTGGGTCTTCCCTGGAATCGCTCGTTCGCGGCGGCGATGAGCGCGGCGTTGAAGAAGATGACCACGAAGCTCGTGACGAAGTAGAACGCGAAGAGATAGGCGTAGCCCGCGATCTCCCAGCCTTCGGGAATCACGGCGTCGCCGGTGCCACCCGCCTCGGTGGACGCGGCGGCCGCCTCCGACGGGGACTGGTTCTCCTGATCCGACTGGTTCGACTGGCTCGCCTCGTTCATCGTCGTGATGACTTCGTTTCGGAGCGTCTCGTCGGTGGTGAGCAGCGTCACCACCGGAATCGCGAAGCTCGCGATCACGACCAGGGACGCGAGGCTGCTCAGGATCGGAAACAACAGGAGGGTCTTGTCCTCGCGGAGGACCGACCACGAAGCCTTGAAGAGCGCGCTGGAACGTTGGATTCTTCCGGCCATGACGAGGCTCCGTGGGATGGGGTCAGTTCGAGGATGGGTCGCCGTAGACGGCGGCGCGAAGCATTCTCGGAATATCGAAGTTGAAGTCGCGGCTCCGGCTCATGAACACCGCGTAGGTACGGGTCTCGGGATCGACGAAGAAATGCGTGTTGTGATACCCAGACCAGCCGAAGACGCCCTCGGGCGCGTTGGTGCCGTCACGTTCGGGGTCCGCGATCACGAAGACGCTGAAGCCCATGTCCATGCCCGGCATCAGCTCGGGAAAGATGTCTTCGCTGTGGACGGTGGTCATGGTCTCGATGCTCTCGGGCGTGATGATCCGTCGGCCGTCGAGTTCCCCGCCGTTGGCGAGCATCTCGCAGAAGCGAGCGTAGTCGTCGGGGTCGGAGACGAGGCCTTCGCCGCCGAAATGGGCTCGGCTGTCGGGGTCGTAGTTGAGTTCGTCGAGGAGGTTCGTGTAGCCCTTGAGGTCGCCGATGTTGACGAAGAGCGGCTGGAATCGAGCACGTCGTTCCTCGTCGAGCACGAAGCTCGTGTCGGTCATGCCGAGAGGTTCGAAGATCGCCTCTTCGAGATAGGCGCCGAATGGACGGCCCGAGAGGACCTCGACGAGTCGGCCGAGGATCGCCTGATTGATCCCGTAGACGTAGTCGGTGCCCGGGTCGAACTCGAGCGGGTGGTCCGCGGCGAGCTCGCAGAACTCCTGAAGATCCTTGAACTTCGTCTGGCTCTGCTGTGGCTGATCATGACGGGGCGGCACGCCGGGGAACGTCGGGTAGTAGGCGTAGCCGGACCGATGCGTCATGAGGTCGATGACTCGCAACGGGGTCTTCGCGGGTCGGATCGTGTCGCCGTCCCGGACCGTGAGATCGGCGAAGCACGGGATGTACTTCGAGACGGGGTCGTTCCAGTCGAAGAGACCCTTCTCGTGCAGCGTCATCATGGCGACGATCGTGATCGGCTTCGACATCGACCAGATGGGGAAGAGCGTCTCTTCGGTGATGTCGCGATCGCCCTGGCGTCCGGAATTCCGGACGGACCGATGAACGAGCTCGCCGTCGCGACCGACCAGGATGATGTTGCTCCCGGTCACCTCGTTCTCGATGAGGGATTCCTGCATGGTCGTCAGGCGCTCGGCGAAGTCGGGGTCGAACGGTTTTTCGCTCGATCGGGCCGCGATGGTGCCGGTCAGGGAGAGTGCGCCGGTGACGGCGACGAGCAGACGAGTCGTGGTGGCGAGCATGATCGGATCCGAGTCGGTGAGTTCAGGCGGCGTCGTACGACCCGCCGCGGGCGACCGATCTTAATTCGAAGCGAAACGAACGTGGCGTCGAAAGGGGGGATCGGGCACTGATTCGAGGGCGTCATTTACCCAACGTTTGTTCAGTCTGCGACGCCGTCCATCGGGCGCGGTCGTCGGATGACGCCACGGTCATGTGAAGAGAACACCCCCGAAGCCGCGTGGCTCCGGGGGTGGGGATCTCGCATCGGTTCGTCGGCGGGTGTCCGCTACAGGTTGCCGCGTCGGTCCTGTTCGATCTCGAGGGCTTCGAAGAGCGCCTTGAAGTTGCCCTTGCCGA
>CAJWFU010000207.1:0-5238 GCA_913031315.1 uncultured Phycisphaerae bacterium
CGGCGGAGCCGTCGGACCGGGTCGAGCCGGAGCCGCAACCGGAGCTGAAGATGTCGTCGGGGTCGGAGATGGAGATGAGGCGATCACCGGGTCCGGAGCCACTGGAACCGCAGCTTTGGGACGTGACGCCGACACTCGAGGAGGCGAAACCGAGGCCGCCTTCTGCTCAGCCCCGGTCAGGCTTTTTTTTTTCGCCGGCCCGCTCGACTCGTGGTCCGCCAGCAGCGACGCGGCATTCGCAAATCGTTCGGAGAGCGCCATTCTCGCCACCACGGCATCGACGATCGCCCTCGGAACGGTACTGATCCGCACTCGCTGGGCCGCCGCATCACACAAGGCCACCAGATGCACGAGTTGGCTCGGGTCATAGGCCTCGGATTCCGCGGCCAGGCTTGCCGCCTCCTCCGCCCCGGTCTCGAGAATCGTGGCATCACCGCCGCAGGTCGCTGCGACCAGCAGTTGTCGAAATCGCTCGGCGAATCCATCAAGCACCCGCTCGGCCGGAAGTCCTTCACCCAGCAGGTCCGCCGTCGCCCGGAGGGCCCCTCCGACGTTCCCGGCACCAATGGCGGCCACCGCTTCAGCGACCCGGTCCTCCGGGGGAACTCCCAGAACCCGCTCGAGCAAGGCTGCATCGATCGAACCATCCGCCGCGGCGACCAATCTCTCGAGGATGCTCAATCCGTCACGCATCGAACCATTGGCAAGCCGGGCCACCCGGGCGATCGCGGCTTCCTCGGCTTCGATCGACTCGGAATCGAGGACGCTGCGCAAATGTTCTGCGATCCGCGGTACCGATATGGGCCGGAAGTCGAACCGCTGGCAGCGACTCTGAATGGTCGGAAGCACCTTGTGCGGTTCGGTCGTGCAGAGGATGAACTTCACATGAGGCGGTGGCTCCTCCATGGTCTTGAGCAGCGCGTTGAACGCCGCGGTCGAGAGCATGTGGACCTCGTCGATGATGTAGATCTTGTACGGCGCCCGGGCCGGCAGCACGCTCGCGTTGGAGATGAGATCACGGGCGTCCTGAACGCTGTTGTTGCTCGCCCCGTCGATCTCGATCACGTCGAGATCTTCACCTCGGAGAATCGATGCCTCTCCGTCTCCTTCCGCCGACGCGTTGAGTGCGCGGGCGAAGATCCGGGCCATCGAGGTCTTTCCGACCCCTCGGGTTCCACAGAAGAGGTAGGCATGGGCCGTCCGGTTCCGATCGATCGCCCGCTTGAGGGTGTCGGCGACCGGCTCCTGCCCCACGACCTCGTCAAAGGTCCGTGAGCGATAGCGTCGGGCCAGGACCTGGTAGCCGACATCGTTCTGGGTGGCTGGTTCGGACATGAAGAGCCGCGACCTCGGGAAGAAGCGAGACGCGGGATGGCGACGCGGAGGACGGCCAGGCGACCGAAGGCCCGAACGACGACACGTATGGCTGCTGCCGTCAAGCCCTGACCAGGTTGGCGAGCCGTCCGTCCGACGGACCCGACCGTCCTCCGCATCGCGATCCGCGAATCGGGGAGCGTATTCTAACAACGACTCGGAATCGGGTCCGAGCAAATCCGCTCGGGGGGTTAGAATCAGGCAGTGAGCGATTCCACCCCCGAATTCGAAGCCGCCGTCTCTCTCGATGCCGTCACGGATCTTCCCCGGGAGGCCGTCCTCGAGGATGACCGGGCGGAGCGGTCTCGAAACCTGCTCCTCCTCGTGGTTCGACTCCTGTTCCTCGTGCTCCTGGTCTCGGTTTCGATGCTCACCATCGCCGGACGCTCCACCGGAATCGCGGAATTCCGGGTTCAGACCTTCCTCGGCGTCTTTCTTTCCAGTGCCGCGATCGGAACGATCGTGATCGTTCTGGACGTGATGACACCGAACAAAAGACTCTCGTCGGTGGTCGGCGTCTATCTGGGACTGTGTTTCGGGCTCCTGGCGGCCGTGGCCATCGGATTCCTTCTGGATGTGGTCGCCAACGCACTCGGCAGCGCGGACGGCTCCGCCTCGGTCTACCTGGGAATCTCCAAAGCGGCCCTCGCCCTGATCCTCTGCTACCTCTCGGTCTCCGTGGTGCTGACCACCAAGGACGACTTCCGGCTGGTCATCCCCTACGTCGAATTCGCACGTCAGGTCCGTGGTACTCGCCCGCTCCTGATCGACACCTCCGCCCTGATCGACGGCCGAATCGATGCCGTCGGACAGGCTGGATTCGTGGATGCGCCGATCCTGATCCCCAATTTCGTGCTCGAGGAACTCCAGCAGCTCGCGGACAGTGACGATCGACAGAAGCGACTCCGCGGCCGCCGAGGACTCGACATGGTCTCGCGAGTCCAGCAGAATCCTTTTCTCGACGTCGCGATCGATGGAACCAGGCCCGATGGAGTCGGAGTCGATGCCATGCTGGTTCGAATGGCCCGGGAACAGGAACTCAGAATCCTCACCAACGACCAGAACCTCCGGCGAGTGGCGGAGATCAACGGCTTGCCGGTCCTCAATCTCAACGATCTCGGCACCGCCTTGCGTTCCTCCGCGATTCCTGGCGACCGCCTGAACATCGAAGTCATCAAACGAGGCGAAGGATCGGACCAGGGCGTTGGATATCTGGACGACGGAACCATGATCGTGGTCGAAGGTGGCGCGTCACTGATCGGCGAAACCGTCACCGTGATCGTGAACAACGCGCTTCAAACCAGCGCCGGCCGGATGATCTTCAGTCGAGCGGATACGCCTGAGCAGCGAGCACGGGGCGAACGCAGCACCGCCCCGGAGCAGCAGAAAAGCGATGACTCGCTTCGCGCCGCGGCGACTCGACAGCCCAGATCGACCGGACCGGGGCCCCGGTCCGGGGACAAACGTCCACCGAAGGGCGGACGCGGCCGGTCTCGCTAGCTCGCCCGCTCGTCGAAGCCACGATGAAACGCATCCATTCGCCCGGACCACGCCCCGCCTCGATGGGCGAGGGTCGGATCGATCGGTCGCCGCACCTGATGAAGCGAAAGGGTCGGCATGAACCGCTGGGCTCCGCTCCGGGAGGTCGTGGATTCCGCCAGGTGGTGTGCGAGGCAGCCCTCGTCGAAAGGAAGCCCCAATTCACCAAGCAACCGACGGGTTTCGGGCTCCGGCCGTTGCAGAAGGTCCTCGAAGGCCACGGTGATCCAGGGGTTCACCAGTTTCGGACGCACCAGTTCGACGAATCGACGCTCGGTCGCGAGGACCCGCCCGATCCATTCCAGCGAAGTGACCCAGGGCATTCGATCCGCCGGCAGATCCTGGCCGAAGATCGAGATCGCGGTCGCGGCGGGATCCCGGACCAGCCTCACCACCGGCGCGCTGGGAAACCATCGACCGATGGTCGGAAGGTGCATCCAGTTCTGGAGGTGCTTGGAGATCGCGTAGGGCGTGTCGCCGGCGAGTTCCCGCGCACGCCGAGCCGCCTCGAGCCGAAGTCGTGCGGTGGTCTCCCGGTCCGCCTTGAGCAGCCCGAGCATCTGATCGTCCCCCAGCAGTTCCCGATGTTCGCGAATCGTCTCGGTGACCATCGCCGCTTCGCCGATTCCGACCACCGAAGGATGGGCTGCGATCATCCGCTCGAGCAGTGACGTCCCACTTCTCGGCATCGCGGCGATGAAGATGGGGCGAGTTCCTTCCGGAGCGGCCGAGGATTCGGAAGCGGCCTGCCAGGCATTGGCGGCTTCCGGGGCTGGCATCGCCGCCGCCACCTGATCGAGACGCCGATCGAAACCATCCGGATCGAAGGTGACCGGCAATTCCTTCTGCGCTGATTCCCACGAATCCAGGGCGGCATCCAGTTCCCCTCGTCGCTCGAGAATTCGACCGCGACGCAGGCCGGTACGACGTCGAATGGGCGCCGGCACCCCTTTCGCGGCCAGCAGTCCGTCGGCGGCCTCCAACGCCTCCTCGTCCCGCCCGAGAAGGTCGAGAACGGTGACCAGTGCATCACCGATGTCCGGATCGAGCGCCCGGCGGGATCCGACCGACCGAATATGTTCGAGGGCCGACTCGAGCTCGCCCGCACTCTCAAGGGCCCGCGCCAGCATGCTCTCCGCCGCCCGGTGCCCGGGATTCTTCCGCAGTGCTTCCCGACACGAGGCCACCATTTCGGGATACCGACCGCGGAGCTTGTGCAAGGCGGCCCGATCCAGCGGCGTCATCGGATTTCGTGGATCCAGCTTCGAAGCCTTGGTCAGCCAGCGTTCCGCATCGTCGTAACGCCCCCGGCGCATCTCGACCAGACCCTTGATCCGGACGGCGGCCGCATCCTTCGGCCGCGCCTTGACCACCTTGTCGACCAGTTCCTGCGCGTCGGCATGACGACCGGCGTTCAACAACTCGATCGCACGGGCGAGGGTCGGGTCGACCCGGACCGAGGGTGATTTGGAAACAGGTTTCGGTGACCGACGAGCCATGATCGGAAGCACTCCCAGAGAGAGACTAGACGTTGGCATGGAGATTCGCCAAGCCGCGCGAAAAATTCCGCGATCCCGGACGTCCCCTCGAACGCCCGAGACCGCGGAGGGCTCGTACTCTTCCTTCGCCCGCCCCGGGCTGCTTCACTCGAATCAGCGACCGAGCTGCAGCAGCTGGGTGATGAGTTCATCGGTCGTCGTGATCACGCGACTCGCGGCCGAATAGCCGGTTGAGGCGAGGATCATGTTGATGAACTCCTGGGAGAGATCGACGTTGGAGAGTTCCAACGCCCCTCCCACCACTCGGCCGGTACCGAAGTCGCGAGGCTTCGCGATCAGCGGCGTGCCCGAGTTGGGACCGCTGCCGAAGAGGTTGTCGCCGGCGTCGACCAGTCCCTCGGGATTGGAGAACTTCGCCAGTGCGACCTGTCCGATGTTCCGGGTGAGTCCGTTGGTGAACGATCCGGAGATCGTTCCATCCTCTCCGATGGAGAAGGACCCGAGGGTTCCGATCGGGGAACCGTCCTGGTAGACCGCGGCGAGGTTGCTCGCGGAATCGGTGAAGCTGGAGACCGAATCCGTCCCGCTGTCGAAGTCCATGTTGACGGTCAGGGGATTGACCGCACCGTTGGCTCGCTGGATCGAGAAGCTCTGATTGGAGGCGCTGACGAAACGGCCGTTCGAATCGAAGCTGACCTCGCCGAGGGCGAGCAGTCGGTCGGTCGCATCGTTGTCACCGGACTCCGCGACGAACTCCCAGGTGGTTCCGCCCGAGGGCGTGGTTCCCTGGAGCACGTAGGAGAGATCGATGGTCAAGGGCGTCCCG
>CAJWFU010000208.1:0-5237 GCA_913031315.1 uncultured Phycisphaerae bacterium
AAGTTCATCAGGGTCGAATCGGAGTCGATTCAACCATTGGCGAAGGAGCCCGATTCTGGTTCGGGGTCCCGGCCAAACATGCCTCCACCCTGGCAGCCTGATGAACGATCACCAACCCAAGAATCTCCCCGTCATCCTGGTCGTCGACGATGAAGCCCACATCGTCCGTGTGGTCGCCTTCAAGCTGCGGGCCGCCGGTTTCGAAGTTCTGGAGGCCGGGAACGGAGAAGAAGCGCTGGACCGGGTCGCCGAACGGACGGTCGATCTCGTCCTGACCGACCGCCAGATGCCGCTGCTCGACGGACTGGGGCTCGCTCGGCGGCTCGCCGAGGAGTCGAAGACCGCTTCCATTCCCGTGGTCATGCTCACCGCTCGCGGCTTTCGGCTGACGCCGGAGGAACTTACCGAAGCGGGGGTGTGCGAAATGATCGACAAGCCCTTCTCCCCCCGGGTCCTCGTGGAACGAATCCGCGCGATTCTGGGTCGTGACGAGCAGAGGAGCCGCGCGGCATGACCACGACCGAAACCATCATCGACGATGCGATCGACCTGCTGGTGGCCAGTGATGTCGCCGGGGTCGGTGCGGCGTGGATCCCGATCGGTCTCAACGGAATTCGTTGGCCGTCGATCGATGATCCGATCTCGAACTGGCGGCAGTCATTGGTGGTGAATGCCCGACCGGTTCGACTCGCCCTGGAACGACGCCTCGACGAGGTGACCGCCGACGGTGGTTGCGAAGTGGAGCTCATGCCCGGCATCTGGGCGATCGGCAGCGTGCATCGTCAACGGCAGGACGAGCACATCGGAGTCGCTCTTCTGGCGACCGACGAGCTCAAGACCCTCGGGTCGTTCTCAATGATCTGCAATGCCGCAAGACTGGATGAAACCCTCATTCGAGGTCTCTCCGAACGCGTCGACCTGCCGAGCCGAAGTTCGATTCCGGTGATCGCGGAACTCTCGCGTCGTCTGCATCGGACTTCGATCGAACGGATTCACGATCGATCCTCCCAGGCATCGGTCGATCGTCGGCTGGCTGAAAGTTACGAGGAACTTCACCTGCTCAACTCCCTCATCGATGGACTCGTGGTGGGAGACGACCCCGACGACTTCCTGCGTACCGCCTGTGCGGAACTGGCCGCGACCGCGGGCTATCGCTGGATCGCCCTGCTGGTCGAACCCGCGGGATCGGTGGTGGGCGAGGAGCAGGTACTGCATGGAGAAGGCATCCCCGGGCGAACCGAGCTTCGGGCTCTGGCGTCGGCGGCGGGCGATTCGATCGCCACCTCGATCGATTCCCCCGAACACGGTGAAGTCGGAGTGGCCTCGATTCGGGGCGGCGGAAAGCCGTTGGGAACCCTCGTGGCCGGTGGGCGTGGTGGCGACCCGATGACCAGCGTCGAACTGACGCTGCTGGCGTCGGCCGCGGGTCACGTCGGGGTCTTCCTTCGCAATGCGATGTTGTACGCCGATCTCGACTCGATGTTTCTCGGCACTCTTCAGGCCATGGTGGCCGCGATCGATGCGAAGGATCCATACACCCGGGGTCATTCCCAGCGAGTGGCGATCCTCAGTCGGGATCTGGCGGCTGCGATCGGCCTGCCGGAGAACTTCGTACGGACGGCGCACCTCGCCGGTCTCGTGCACGACATCGGAAAGATCGGCGTCCCCGAGGCCGTGCTTTGCAAGGCCGGGCGACTTGATGACGAGGAATTCGCGCTCATCCGTCAGCATCCGCAGACCGGATACCGGATTCTCAAGGACATCCCGCAGATTCGTGATCTCCTCCCCGGGGTTCTCTGCCACCACGAAGCCTGGGACGGCAGTGGCTATCCCGCGGGGCTCGCCAAGGACGAGATTCCGCTGCTGGCACGGATCGTCGCGATCTGTGACAGCTTCGACGCCATGAGCTCGAGTCGGACGTACCGGGCCGCCATGCAGCGGGAAGAGGTGCTGACGGAGATCCGGACCTGTGCCGGTCGTCTCTACGACCCTCGGATCGTTCCGGTGTTCCTGGGAATGGATCTGACCGAATACGACCGACTCCTTCGACGGGATGCGGCTGACTCGGCCTCGAATCAGGACGGCGGACGTCCGGATCGGAAGGCGGCATGAACGTTCGATTCGAAGAACACGGAACCCTTTGCGTGGTCTCTCTGGACGGGGAGATGGTGGGCGAGTCGGTCGACTCCGTTCGCCGAGCCTGTCTCGAACGTCTTCAGTCGGGGATCCGAGATCTCATTCTCGATGTCTCCACGACCGTGCTCGTCGACTCCGCCGGTCTGGAAGCGATGCTTGATCTCGCCGACGCCACGAACGAGCGCCACGGACGTTGCATGCTTGCCGCTCCGGACGATGCATTCCGTTCTGTCCTCCAGATCACGCGTCTCCATGAGCGGTTGGAGATTCATGCCGCGGTCGACGCCGCCGCTCGGACCATTCGCTGAAAGAAAACCTGATGACGCCTCATACCGATCTCCCTGAAAAGACGACCTCCACGGTTCATGACCGTGTCGAGGCCGTGGGTCCGGCGCCACTGGGTGAGATTCTCGTACGGCGGGGGCGACTGACTTCGAGCGATCTCGCCAAGGCACTCGAGCAGCAGCGAACCGACGGCGACCATCGCCTGCTGGGTGAAATCCTGATCGATCGCGGTTTCACCACCGAGGTCGAAGTGGCGGAAGCGTTGGCAGACGGTTGCGGTCTTCCTTTCGTTCGTGATCCCGCGCGAATCGCCGATCCTGCGGTCGTCGACCTCCTTCCTCGGGACTTCGCGGCCCAGCACCATGTGCTTCCGCTCTTCCTGGTTCGAGGTGTCCTGACGGTGGCCGCGGCCGAACCGTCGAATCTCCATCTCTTTGAAGAGGTCTCCCGTCGTACCGGACATCGGGTGCAGGTCGCGGCGGCCGCGGCGGGTGAATTGACCGCCGCGGTGGAGAGCTGGCTTCCGGCCGCGAACGTCTTCGTCATCGATGAACGGGATGACGAGGTCGAGACCGATCTCACGGTGCTCGAACGACAGGTCGCGGAACTCACGGATCTCGCGGAGATCGCGGGGCGGGGACCGGTGGTCAGGTTGGTCAACCGAATCGTCCACGATGCGGTGGTCGATGGCGCGAGTGACATCCACATCGAGCCGGGGGATCGCAGTCTGCGGATTCGATGTCGCATCGACGGCATGCTCCACGAGCGTCTTCGCCCTCCGCATCGAATGGGGCCGGCGATCACCAGTCGAGTGAAGATCATGGCCGAACTCGACATCTCCGAACGGCGCCGACCTCAGGACGGAGACATTCATGTCCTGCTCGAAGGGCGACGAGTCGATCTCCGGGTCTCGACCATGCCGGGTCGGCATGGTGAGAAAGTGGTGATTCGAATCATCGACAGTCGAGGAGCGGTCGTGTCTCCGGAGCGGCTGGGCATCGACACGCGGATCCGCAAGACCTGGACCAATCTCCTCGAAGCTCCCAACGGCATCGTTCTGGTCACCGGTCCCACCGGCAGTGGCAAGAGCACGACGCTCTATTCGGCCCTCGGTTCGATGGACGCCGATTCCCGGAATCTCTCGACCATCGAGGATCCGGTGGAGGCGGTGATTCCCGGGGTGAATCAATTCCAGGTCAACGACCGTGCCGGATTCACGTTTTCGGGGGCGCTTCGTTCGATGTTGCGTCAGGATCCGGACGTGGTGATGGTGGGCGAGATCCGAGACGAGGAAACGGCGGGAATCGCGGCTCAAGCCGCCCTTACCGGCCACCTGGTCCTTTCCTCGCTGCATACCAACGATGCTTGCGGCGCTCCGGTTCGACTCACGCATCTCGGGGTGGAGCCCTTCCTCGTGGCCACGGTGCTGCGTGGGGTTCTGGCCCAGCGGCTGGTCCGGCGAATCTGCCCTCAGTGTCGTCATGAAGTCGAAGTCGATCCGTCTCATCGCAAGGTGGTCGAAGCGGTCGCACCGGTCGAATGCTTCCACGCGGGTGAAGGTTGCAATCGATGCCGTGGCACGGGCTTCAGCGGTCGGATCGGAGTCTTCGAACTTCTGGTGCCCGAGGGTGCGGTGGTGGATGCCATCGCCGCATCGGTGCCGCACCGTGAATTGTCGCGAATCGCCGCCGAATCCGGCATCGTTTCGATGCGGGAGGATGGCCTTCGAAAGGTCGCGGAAGGCGTCACCACGCTTGAGGAGGTCCTCGCCGCGACGGCGGGGTGATCGATCATGAGCGAGACCGCGAACTGGATCTGGCAGGCCCGCGACGGAAGTGGTGAGTTGTGTCGAGGCACCTTTGCCGCGGAGACCGCGGCCGAAGTCGCGAACCGTCTGCGTTCGGAAGGTCGTACGGTCATCACCATCGATCGCACGGTCGAGGCCGAACGTGCGGAGTCGGTTTCCCGCGCCTTCGTCCCTCGTCGGGTCGATCGCGAAGCGGTCGCGTCGATGATCCGTCGCCTTTCGGTGATGCTGGAAGCCGGAGTTCCGCTGGCGGAAGCACTGGCGATCGAGACGACGTCCACGCCGTCATTGGCGGTTGAGATCGATGAAATCAGACTGAAGGTGGAGGGCGGCATGCCCCCCAGTCAGGCATTTGCCGCCTACCCACGCATCTTCCCGCCCGTCGCCACTGGTCTGCTTCGGGCGGCGGAGGCGGTGGGGGATCTTCCGGGAATGCTCGGAAGATTGGCGGACTGGATGCAACGCGAACGGAGGATCGCCCGGCAGGTCCGAACGGCACTGGCGTATCCGATCCTTCTCGGGGTCGTGGGAACCGTCATCACGCTCCTCCTGGTGACGCTGGTCATGCCACGTTTCGAGGCCATCTACGCCCAACGTGAAGCCACGCTTCCCCCGATCACCGAATTCGTACTGGCGTTCGGCCGCGGGGTCATCGAGGGATGGACGGCGTGGGGACCGATTTTGATCGCACTGGCGTTCGCTTTTCCCTTTGCGATTCGATCGGCCGCGGGTCGTTCACTGCTTGAATGGATGCGATTCGAACTTCCGGTGATCAGCAGTGTGATTCGACCGGCGGATCTCGCTCGCGGAACCCGAACCCTCGGTGTCCTTCTGGCGGCGGGAGTGCCGCTGCTGGATGCGATTGGAATCTGCCGAGGCCTGTCGCCCTGGCGACGATGGTGTCGGTTCTGGGACGGATTGGAGGCCTCGGTTCGCGATGGTGATGGTCTCGCGGTGCAGTTCAAGTCGGGCAATCTGGTTCCGACCGGGGTTCAGGCGATGGTGGCCG
>CAJWFU010000209.1:0-5230 GCA_913031315.1 uncultured Phycisphaerae bacterium
GGATCCGAGGGGCCATGCCCACCGCGAGCGAACGGACCAGGTGATTCGCCGCCGCCTTGGAGGCGTCGTACGCCGAAGATCCCTTCTTCGCGACGATCGCGTTCACGCTGGTCGTCACCACCATCGCCCCGTCGAGCCCGGCATCCTCCACGATCGAGCCCACTTCCTCCGCGAGGATCGCAGGAGCCTGCACGTTCACCGCGAAGGTCTTGGAGAAGACGTCATCGCCGACCCGGCCATCCGGCCCCGGCGTCGGGAACATTCCGGCGGTGACCACCAGATCGTCGATGCCTCCGTACGCGAGGGTCGCGTCCTCGATCGCCCGTCGAACCTGATCCCGATCGGTGGCATCCGCCGCGACGGCCACGGCAGGTCCGCAGCCGGATATCCCCGATCCTGCCACGCCGATACCCGCCCCGCGAATCTTCTCGATCGAGCCGGCGGCATCCTTGGCACCCTCGAAATCACGATCCAGACACACCACCGAAGCATCGTCATCGACGATGGTGGTCGCGCATTCCCGACCGATGCCGGAACCGGCCCCCGCCACCAGCACCACGCGACCGGCGAAGGGGCGTGCCGCGGGCATTCGACGAAGCTTTGCCTCCTCGAGTCGCCAGTATTCGATGTCGAAGGCCTCCTGGGCGGGCAGGGCCCGGTAGCCGCCGATCGACTCCGCCCCGCGCATGACCTCGATGGCACACCGGTAGAACTCCGCGGTGGTCCTGCTTTCGGACTTGCTCGCCCCGAAAGCCACCATCCCGACTCCCGGAATCAGGATCACCGTCGGCTCCGGCGGCCGCATCGCGGGGCTGTCGGCATGCCGACACGCGTCGTAGTACGACTGGTAGTCGGCCACGTAGGATTCCAGTCCCGCCACCAGTCGCTCGCGAAGCACCGCGGTCGATTCCCGGTTGGGATCCCACTCGACGTGCAGCGGTCGGATCTTCGTACGAAGGAAGTGATCGGGACAACTGGTTCCCAGCCCCGCCAGTCGCGCCGCATCCTGACTGGAGACGAACCCAAGCGTGGCATCATCCCATTGGACCGTCGCGATCATCCGACGTTGCGAGGAGATCCGGCCCCGAAGCCAGGGCAATGTCTCGACCAGGATCCGACGACGCTCCTCCTCGGCCAGGGGGGAGATCGCTTCGCCTCCGAAGGTCTCCGCGCCCCGATCATGATCCGCGAGATACCTCGCGGCGCGGTCGATGTACTCCAGGCTTCGCTCGTAGCAGGCGAGGTCGTCGTCATGCCAGTTGATCAATCCGTGCTGCCCGAGGATCGCACCACCAGCGGAAGGATGGTCCTGACACAATTTCTCCAGGGCAAGGCCGAGCTCGAAACCGGGACGCATCCATGGAAGCCACGGCACCTCTTCACCGTAGATCTCCTTCGCCACTCCCTCGCCGTTCTCACTGGCCGCGATCGCGATGACGGCGTTGGGATGCGTGTGATCGACGTGCCGGGCCGGCACGAAGGCGTGCAGCGGCGTGTCGATGGATGATGCCCGCGGATTGAGCGCGAAGACGCAATCGCGATATCGCTCGACCATTTCATCCTCGGCTTCGGTCTTGATGCCGGTGACCGGTCGCGAGGCGTACAGCTCCTTGAGCGACTCGAGTCGCTCCAGGTCCAGAGATGCGAAGTTTCCACGACCGGCGGTTCGCAGATCACCTCCGGACCCCTTCACCCAGAGCACCCGCACCGGACGACCGGTGACCGGATCGCGATCATCGATCTTGCTGGAGGTGTTGCCCCCTCCGGTGTTGGTGATCCGCTGGTCCTGGCCGAGTCGGTTCGAGCGATAGACCAGACGATCGACCGCGTCGAGATCCCGCACCTCGGTTTCATTCCAGAGATGACTGACAAAGGGACTGGTGGTCGAGTTGGTCATTGGCTGCTGATCCGATCGAAATCGCATGAAAAGACTGATCCTACGTTCTTCCTTCGCTGGAGGCGTGGATTCTCGACGCCGCCGACGGGGCCATGTCCAGAACCCCGGGAAGATCCTCGGGCTCCGCGGCCGGCACCGCCGGAGGAAGCAGCCCGGAGAGCGCTTCGCGATCCTGAAGACCCTGGATCGCCGCGAACTGAACCGCTGCATTTCCCAGGGCCGTCGCCTCCTTGGATCCGGTCACGACGGGAAGTCCGGTGCAGGCCGAGACCAGGCGGTTCAGCAACTCGTTGGCGGCCCCCCCTCCCACCACCACGATCCGCTCCGGCTTTCGGCCCGCCACGTCGCCGAGATCCGAAACCGTGCGGGCGGCCTTGAGGGCGACCGAATCAAGAATCGCCCGGACCATCGATGCATCGTCCCGAGGAAGAGGCTCCCCGGCCCCTTCCACCACCCGAGCGATCCGCGCCGGCATGTCACCGGGGGCTGCGAGCGAGGGATCATCGGGATCAAAGACCGTTTGAAACGGCTCGGCCGACGCCGCCATGGAGGCCATGGACGCCCAATCCCGATCTCGTCCGGCCTCCGCCCAGGTCCGCCGACACTCCTGAAGCAACCAGAGTCCGGCGACATTTCGAAGGAAGCGGGTCGTCCCGAAGACTCCAGGTTCATTGGTCGCGTTGATCCGCATCGCCGCCGGAGTACGAACCGGCTCCGCGAGTTCGAAACCAACCAGCGACCAGGTTCCACTGGAGATGAACACGTCCTCCGAACTCCTGATCGGCGCCGCGGCGACCGCGGATGCGGTGTCATGGCTGGCGGTCGCTCGTACCGGCGTTCCCGGGGCGAGCCCGACCCGACGCGCGATCGACGCATGAAGCTCGCCGAGTGGTTCGGCCCGTTCCCCAGCCACCACCGATGGCATCAGACCGGAAGGCACGCCCGCCTGCTTCAGAAGATCCTCCGCCCAGGCCCCACGCTGGACATCGAAACACTGCGTGCTTCCGGCGTTGGTGCGTTCGCCGGAGACCGAACCACACAGACGATTGGCGACCAGGTCCGGGATCATCAACATGACCGCCGCACGATCGAGCGGCCGCCCGGGGTCGAGGGCATCGGTGGCCAGTTGATACAGGGTGTTGAAGGGCAGGAATTGAATGCCGGTCCGCCCGTAGATCTCCTGGTCGCCGATCTCCGTCCGGAGGCGTTGGAATGCGGCGAGATGCCGATCGTCCCGATAGGCGGTCACCGGCGCGACCAGTTGACCATCTTCGTCGATCAATCCGTAGTCCACCGCCCAGGAATCGACCGCGATCGAATGGACGGGCCCCTTGGCGGCAACCAGGGTGATCCCCTCGATCACGCCTTCCATGATGGCATCGATGTCCCAGCACCACCTTCCGCGACCGTTGACCTCGCGACGCACCGGACCATTTGGAAAACGATGCATCGAATCGATGCTGACCACTCCATCGGACAACCGCACCCCGATCACCCGGCCGGACGAGGCTCCAAGATCCACCGCGATGACTCGTTCACCGGGCATCAGGCGTAGGAACCACCGGCCGAGGACTTCCGCGACAGACGATCGGATGCGGCCCGCACCGCGTAGCCGGACTCACGATGGTCGCGAATCGGGTCGGGGGGAAGCCCCCGACGAGATCTCCACTCCAGAACCATCGGCCGCACGTCCGTGGCGAAGGCGTCCGCGAGACATCGCTCCGCATCGATCACGTCGCCCTGTTCGCGAGCGACCCGGAGGGCGTCAAGGTCGACGAGCAACGCCTTGGCAAGCATCTCCTGAACCACCTGGACGGTCTGGATCATCGCCTCGACCTTTGGTTTCAGGTTGTGGGACTGGTCGATCATGTACGCGATCGGAAGCGGCCGTTCCGACTCCCGCTCGAACTGCACGATCTCGAAGAGGATCCGGAAGATTCGATAGGGGTCGATGGATCCCACGGTGAGGTCGTCATCGGCGTAGTGGCGGTCGTTGAAGTGAAAGCCACCCAGCATCCCCTCGTCGAGCAGGAACGCGACGATGTGCTCGACGTTCTGGCCCGGCAGATGATGCCCGGTGTCCACCAGCACCTTCGCCCGAGGCCCTGCAGCCTTCGCCATGGAGGCCGCCATGCCCCAGTCGGCGATGTCCGTGTGGTAGAAGGCCGGTTCGAAGGGCTTGTACTCCACGAGCATCGTCATCGAATCCGGCATCGCATCATGAACCTCCCGCAAGGCCTCCTCGAACCAGCGCTTCCGCTGCCGAAAGTGACCTTGCCCGGGATAGTTGGTCCCATCCGCGAACCACAGGGAGAGCAGATCACTTCCGACCGCTTCCCCGATTCGAACCGAATCAAGCAGATGGTCCGTGGCTCGCCGCCGAATCGCCGGATCGACATTGGCGATTGAACCAAGTCGATAGCACTGGTCCTGAAAGACATTGGGATTGATCGAACCGATTCGAAGGCCACGGGCCCGGGCAAGTTCGGCCGATGCCCCGGGGTCCCCCTCCGAAAAGTCCCAGAGCACGTGCACCGCGATGCTTGGACAACAGCCAGTCGCACGGTGAACCTCGGACGCGTCGTCAAGCTTGTCCTCGAGGGTGATGGCGGCCGCATCCTGGAGGTACTTCCCGAAGCGAGTACCGGTATCCGCGAACCCCCAGCTCGGAAGTTCGATCTCCAACCGGTCCAATCCGGAAAGAACGGCGTTGATGTCGGTCATTGAAACGAGCTCCGATCCATGGATGGACACGATGGACACGTTGCCGCACGTGTCTTCGGTATGGTCTCAGGTGATGGCGAAGGCGCCTAGTATCGAGGGCGTGAGTCCGACGGAACCGGATGATCCGAATGCCGTGGCCTTGTCCCCCTGATCATCGCAGGAGCACCCCGGAGCGGCACCAGCTGGCTCCTGAAGTTCATCCTCGCACATCCACAGTGCGGCGGAGGCCAAGGAGACGAGAGCCAAGGCGGAGCCTCAGAGGACTCCTGAAAAAGGATGAGCCGATCTCATCACCTCGCGGGTCCTATGATTCTTTCCCAGGTGAAGTCATCACCTTGGATCCTGTATCCGGAGCCGTCGTCAAACTGGATGAAGTTCGATTTGTCGCTTCCGTCGCCCAAGCGAGATATCCGCGGCCTCCCAGCGTGAACGATCGCACCAGCCAGAATCAGAATCGAAATTGAAATCATCACGGGCCCAGCGAGGCTCGGCCTCGTGTTGCTCTCAGTCATTCATCTACTCCAGTTCAAGAAAAGTCCCACCCTGAAATGGAAGCCCAGAGCCAGGCAAAGAAAGACGATGTCCAGAGCCTCCTGAGCTTCCTCGATG
>CAJWFU010000210.1:0-5210 GCA_913031315.1 uncultured Phycisphaerae bacterium
CCGGTCTGTAATGCTGCAGAACTGATCTGCGGTTCGCGGTGGCTGGGTGGCGACCTTGGCTTTCTTTTCGCGGCCTGAGGCGATTGTGCGCTGACGAACTTCTACTGAGCCGATTCCAATCGGGATGGTTTCGTGAACGGCGGAGACCTCGGGGTGCCGGCTCCCTGCGAGTGATACCGAAGCCCTGGTGCATCAGGTTCGTCTCAAACCTTGAATCCGCGTCTGCATGCAGTCCGATTCGGAGTCTTTGGGCGGAACGTCGTCCGCCGGATCGAATCGTCAGGGTCCGGGTGAGGCCGGAGAGCCGTTGATCAGCACCTGGTCGGGCGAGACCGGTTCGCCGATCCCCTGCAAGCCGATGGTGATGGTGCCTCCGGGAGTGATCGTCGCGTTGTAGCTCTCGTGGCCGACTTCCGTGACCGCGCCGGTCGACTGAAGGATCGAATTCCAGACGCCCGCGATTTCATAGGGGGTGTCCCACGACACCGTCCAGCCGTCGATCGTCTCAGCGCCGAGGTTTTCAAGCACGAGCTCCGCGACGAATCCGCCGTTCCACTGGTCCATCACCGAGAAGGTGTACGCCATTCCATCGATCTGGCAGATGTCGGGTACCCCGTCGCCGTCGTCGTCTACCGCTCCGTCCGCAAGGTCGCAGGCATCAGGGATGCCATTGCCGTCACAGTCGACTTCAGCGCCCGAGGCGATCTCACAGGCGTCATTGATGCCGTCGGCATCGCAGTCCGAAACGGCATCGCACGTGTCGGGCACGCCGTTTCCGTCACAGTCATCCGCCCCGGCGTCGATCTCGTAGGCATCTGGAAGCCCATTGCCGTCGCAATCGGGATCACACTCATCCGGCCGCCCGTTCGCATCGAGATCCGGCGCGCCGTCGGCGACCTCCTCGGCATCGGCAATGCCGTTGTCATTGCAGTCGGACAGGCCTTCTTCGCCGTAGACCAGAAGGCCTTCCTCGTAGACCGGTATTTCCTCGGTCCTGGTGATCGCCGACTGGCCGAAGGGGAGGTGGGTGAGGGAAGGATCGTTGGTCGGATCCCACGCCGAGGCCGGGAGCCCGGCTCGGAGCCCGATCTTGATCTGCGATTCTCGAATCGAGGACGTACCCGGACCGGGTCCGAAATCAACGCCGTCGTAGGAGACTTCCACCATGTAGAGATTGGTGGAGGGGTTCACGACCATGAGTTCGCCGAGGATGCCGCCGTCGAGGAACCCGCTTTCGACCACGAGATCTTCAGGACCGAAACCGGCGTCGACGGTCTCCGTGAGGTCGAGATAGAGCCGATAGGAGAGACCATCACTCCAGCGAGCCGGCCAGGCGCTTCGATTCGAAAGGAGGCACCGGACACGAGTGAAGGATTCCGACTCTTCGATGATCGAAGCCTGGACGAACATTTCCTGTCCGTAGGAATCCTCCGTCGGTGGAAATTCCGAATCCGGGATCGGGGTGCCGGCGTACTTTCCGGCCATGCGGGCCATCGCGGCGGTGAATCCGGCGTTGTAGTCGCAGGTGACCTCGTTGGCGATCCAGTCGCCCCGGTCATCGACGTACTGGTCTTCGAGATCGGGGCCACCGACGAGCGCGCCCCAGAGAACGTGACGGTTGGGGCCGGGGTCCTGAATATCGTCGTTCCAACTGCCGTGAGCGCCGCGATGATGGGGCCGGGTCGGGGAATTCTCGCCGAACCCACAGACGTAACTCGAATTCCGCGGGTTGTCGCCGAGGATGTAGTTCAACTGCGCCTCGCCGAAGCGGACATATTCACCGGTCGGGTCGCCATTGAGTTCGGCGTGGGCGAACGCGAGAAACGCCGCGTTCGAAGCGTATCGAAGCGATCCCCAGGTATCGAGCCATGCGAGTCCGCCCGGGGTGTAGGGAATGCTTCCGCCGGGAAGCCAGTTGTCCAGATTCTGGGTGATTCGGTCGTGATAGATGGGATCACCGGTCAAGTGCGCCAGCAGCAGTGCGGCGCCATTGATCTTTCCATCCCACGACTGGGCCCAGTTCGGATCAGGGGAGGCCAGTTCGAAGTGAGCGCGAGCATTCGTCGAGGTAGGCCGCTTCGCCGGTGGCTCGATGGAGCCAGGCCGCAGCCCAGGACAGTTCGTCCCAATACCCCGACCACGAGTTGTAGAACGAAGCGACGCCGGGAATCGAATCGACGTAGGTCCCGCGGTGCTGATCCGCGAACGAGTAGAGCTGGCGGGCATGAAGCAGGCATTCCGCGGCGAAAGTGGGATCGGCGTTCTCGAAGACCATCGCCGAAGCGGCGAGGAACGCAGCGCTTTCCGCGACCGGTTCGCTTCCGGGGTTGGCTTCGTTCAGCCACCAGATCCGCGGGGCGTAGCCAGCCGCGACCTCATGCACTTCCGGCGGCCCCCAGAATGAATGAGAAGCATCGCCCTGGCCGATCTGGCCGCAGAAGACGTCGGGTTCGGGATGAGCGGCGATACACCACTCGGCGTGGAATCGAAGGGTGGCGAGAAGTTCGTCGGCCTGACCTGCGGCCTCCCATCCGCCGGCGAAATCGACTCCGCTCCAGGCGAGGGTCGTCATGGCGGAGCTGATCGGGAGGACGAAGGTCGGTGAGTCGCCCGCGTCCATGTAGCGGTCGACGATTCCCGCCGGGACCGGATGATCGCCATTCTCCTGCTGCAGCGGGCCGGTGAAGGCGTCGCTTCGCCACTGGAGCCTGCCGTCGTAACGGCCGGCTCGTTGTGCGTCGTAGAAGGTCACGGCCTTCTGGAGTGCTTCGTGATAGTTGAATGGGCCGACTTCCGGCGGGTCGGGGCAGGAACCCCAGGCGCTGATCATCAGCCCCAGATCGGCCGAATCGACCGCCCCATCCCCGTCGAGGTCGGCGATGCATGATTTTCCGCAGTCCCCCCAGTCCACGACCAGCAGTCCGAGATCCGCCGCATCGACGGATCCACTCTGGTTCAGATCTGCCGCGCAGTCGGCGAAGGAGGAACTGCCAGCAAGGCTCAGGGCCAGGGCTTGAGTCAGGATTCGATGTCGCATCTGCGGATTCTCCGGTCGTGCTTGAATTTGCCGATCGCAATTTGGTTCGACCCGCCGATACGAAACCTCTCGGCGAAGGTTGGGAAATTCGACGGAAAGTATCGTTCGTTGGCCGTACCGGTGGTTTGAATCGCCTTCCGACGGAGAAGTAATACACTTTGGCGATGGTTGCTGATGAATCCAACGAACCGCTCGCCATCGATCTCCATGACGTGCGGAAAATGTACTCCGGCAAGGTGGAAGCCTTGCGGGGTATCAAGATGCAGGCTCGCCGAGGAGAAGTATTCGGCTTGCTCGGCCCCAACGGGGCCGGGAAGAGCACGTTGGTGAAGATCATGCTCACGGTGGTTCGGCCGACGAATGCGAAGGGAACCATCCTCGGTCGTCCGATCGGACACAAGAAGACACTGGCCCGGGTCGGCTATCTCCCGGAGAAGCATCGCTTCCCGGAGTATCTCACCGGCCGTCAGGCGATCGAGTTCGCCGGCGCGATGTCGGGAGTCGACCGGGCCACGCGTCGCCTTCGAAGTTCGGAATTGCTCAGCCTGGTGGGGATGCTCGACTGGGGAGACCGGAAGGTCTCCACCTATTCCAAGGGAATGATGCAGCGGGTCGGTATCGCGGCAGCGATGGTGAATGATCCCGATCTCGTGGTCCTCGACGAGCCCACCGATGGTGTCGACCCGGTGGGCCGCCGGGACATTCGCGACATTCTGGCGACCATTCGCGAGCGAGGAACCTGTGTGTTTCTCAACAGTCACCTCTTGAGTGAACTGGAAATGGTCTGTGACCGGGTCGCGATTCTGGTGCAGGGTGAAGTGGCGACGCAGGGGACGATCGATGAACTCACCGCCGGAAGCCGCTGCTACGAGATTCGCATCGCCGGGCCCGCGCCCGACTGGGTGGGGGAAGCCGGGATCGAGGTTCGCGATGAGGAAGGTCCCGAGACCATGCTCGTCGCATCTTCTTCCGAAGTGGCCGAGGTCCAGCCGTTGATCGACAGGCTTCGAGCCGGAGGCGTCTCCATCATCTCGATGCAGCCGGTTCGAGAGTCATTGGAGGATCTCTTCCTTCGATTCGTGCAGGATCCCGAGACGGGAACCGCCCGGCCGCCGGGTGCCGCCTCGGTTCCCAGGACAACGCCACCTTCGATCGCGTCGGTATCCCGGGGAGGTGACGCATGAGTCAGATCAGCGCCTTGTTCATCGATGCCTATCGAGAACTGAACCATCGTCGGCTGTTCTGGATCACGTTGGGCCTCAGCCTGATCGCGGTCGCGGCATTCGCGGCGATCGGCAACGACGAGGAGGGGCTCACCGTCCTTCATTGGTCGATTCCGTTCCCGTTTCTGTCCACCAGCTTCATTCCAAGTGCCGACTTCTACAAGTTCATCTTCGCCCAGCTCGGAGTCGGCTACTGGCTCGGCTGGATCGCTTCGATCATCGCCCTGGTCTCCACCGCCAGCATCTTTCCGGATTTCGTCGATCGGGGTTCGATCGATCTGATGCTCTCGAAGCCCATCGGGCGGGCTCGTCTCTTCCTGACGAAATTCGCGACCGGTCTTCTCTTTGCCGGTTTGCAGGTGCTGGTTTTCACCGTCGCGTCGTTCATGGTGATCGGAATTCGGGGCGGGGATTGGGAGCCGTGGCTGTTCGTGGCGATTCCCATCGTCCTGGTCTTCTACTCCTACCTTTTCGCCGTGCAGGCGGTCATCGGACTGCTGACCCGCTCGGTGATCGCTTCGATCATCGGCGTATTGCTGTTCTGGATGCTGCTCTTTCTGGTTCAGACCGGGGACGGCGCGACGCTGGCCTGGCGAGTGACGCAGGAAATCACCACGGAACGGCGGGCCGATCGTCTGGACCGACTTCAGGCCATCTCGGTCGAAGCGGAGGATGAACGCCTCCGATTGGTGGAACTCGCCGCTGACGGCGATGCGTTCGCGGAGCAGGATGTGCTTCAGGCGACGGATGAATCGGATCTTCTGGCGGCTCGTTTTCTGGCGGTTCAGGAGGAGCAGGCCGACGAACTCGCGACTCTGGAGACGGCCCGGACGGTCAATGACTGGTTCCATCTCGCCAACACGGTGCTTCCGAAGACGGGTGAGACGATCGACATGCTCTCGCGAATCCTTCGGGATCAGGCGGGACTTGTGATTCCCACGGGGGAGGAC
>CAJWFU010000211.1:0-5199 GCA_913031315.1 uncultured Phycisphaerae bacterium
AATGTCAGGAATGGAGGGCTCATGATGCCGTCGCTGACCGCGGTTTGCGGCCTGGACGCCCCCAATTGGCCGGATCGAGGACAATCCTGAGGTGAATCGTCCCCCCGGAGTGGTCCGAACCCCGTTTCGAGGCGAACGATTCCCCGTGCAGGAGCGTCTCCATGTCCGCGGGGACGAACTGACGATCTCCTTCAGACGGATCCGGAGTTCCGAGTGCCTGACGTCATACCGGTTTTCATCCTCGCTCTCACGGGCGGCCTTCTCGCCCCGATTCTCGAACCGCCGGCGGAAGAACCGAATCCGGTCTGCTGTCAGCCGGCGGTCGGCAGATCCGCCGCGATCCTCGCCACGATGCAGGAGAAGACACCGTCGGAGGTTCCGGCTTCGGTGACTCCGGCGATCCCGGCGGAGGCGATCCCGGTCCTCGATGCGATCGAGGCTCAGTCGATCTCGCTCCGGGAATTCGCGAGTCGGATCCGCATGGACAACTACGACGATCTCGCAGACGAGACGGAACGACGGTTCGGGCGGGTGTGGCTGGCTTCTTCGAAGGCGGGGGACGCCTCTGATCGAGTCGCGGCGGTGGTCTTCGAGCGAACCGTGGAGTCTGGCGGGCGGGTCCGGGAGCGGGTCGAGCATTTCGTCTACCGCGACTGCATCCTGAGTGATTACGACCACGAGGCCCGGCGTCTGGTGCGGCGTCGCATCTGTGAACCCGGCGATCGTCAGGACCCGCTCCGTCTGGGGGAGGGGCCCATTCCGATTCCCATCGGACAGCGGAAGGCCGACATCCTGAAGGCCTTCGAGGTCTCGCTCGCCCCGACGCCTCCGTCGGCCCTGGTCAAGGATCCCGAGGGTGTGGTTGGACTGCATCTGGTACCGCGGCCCGGAACCACGCTGGCCCGGGAGGGCAAGATCGAGTCGATCGACTACTGGTTGCGAGTCGACGGCACGCAGCCGATGGCGGTGGAAATCCGTGAGTCCACTCGAGACCGAGTCGGCCTGAAGTTCATGACGCCCCGGTTCAACTCGGGGTTGGATGCGGAGGCCCGGCGGTGGATGGAAGCCCCTGAGGTCGACCCGGAGTCGTGGAGGATCGAGGACAAGTGATGCGATCAGACTCAAGCAGGGGAAAACGGTTTCGCCGCCTTGCGGCGTCGGGGGTCGTGGCGATCGTCGCGATGGTGATCCCGTCGGAAGCGGCCAAGGCCCGGCAATCGGCGGCGTTGGTCCCCGATGCGGTGTCGCCCCGATCAACGGTGGTCGACGCGATCGTCGCTGAATGGTTGACGCCCGCCGAGCGTTCGGCCCTGCGAATCCGTCACGGCACGTGGAGTCCAAAGGATCTCGAATCGACGCCCGATGCCACCGCGCAAGCGGCGATGGGAGCCGGGCGTTGGGATCTGGTGGCGGACGACTCGCGGGCATCGCTCGCGATGCGGGCGACCGCGATGGTCCGGCTCGGCCGTGGGCTCGACGCACTCGCGCTGCTCGAGACCGCCACCCCCGACGTGGCGGCGGCACCTCGAATGATGGTCGCCCGGGCCCGAGCCCTGCACGCACTTGGTCGGTTGGATGAAGCGGTGATCGAGGCCGATCTCGCGATCGCAGCCGCGGCGAAGGCAGTGCCGACGATGGCCGGTGAGCTGGCCGCGGTGGAAGCCTTGCGTATTCGCCTTGCCGCCGGTGGTGGCGCCCCTGATGACTTCGAACGGATGCTCGATCGACTGAGCGCCGCCCGCAACGGACTGGATCGACTCGACCCCGATCCCCGCCTGATCGAAGGGCTCCTTCTGCTGGAGCGCGGGAACGCCGCCGAAGGGGTCCCCACGTTGCACGAGACCCTGGGTCATGATCCGCGGCGAGCCGAGGCATGGCACGCGCTCGGAAGACTCGCCGCCATGACGTTCGACTTCGATGGTGCGGAGCGGGCGGCCGATGCTCTTGATCGAATCGCCGCCACCATGAACGGGGATGGTCGGCATCCATTGGCGACCCTGATCCGTGCCCGGGGGGCACTGGTTCAGAACGACCCTGATCTCGCGGCCGAACTCCTCGACGATCTTCTTCAACGTCATCCGACCCTGCCCGACGCGCTGGCCCTTCGGGCCGGAGTGGCGGCGGTTCGCTACGACACCGGCGACGAATCCGAATGGCTGACCCGTCTGGAGCAGGTCGAGCCGGGCAGCGGTCGGGGATATCTGGAGGTCGGTGGGGCACTCTCCTTCGATCGGCAATACGAAGCCGCCGCGAAGGCGTTGTCGGAAGCGATCCGACGGGGACCTCACCTCGCGGAGCCGCAGGTCGAACTGGGACTTCTGGAGATGCAGGCGGCACGGGACGATCGTGCGATGGCCGCGTTGCAAGCCGCGGTCGCGCTCGACCCCTATCACAAGCGAGCGGCCTTCAGCCTCTTTCTGCTTGAAGAGCTGGACACGTTCGAGGAAGTGGAGAGTGCGAACTTCATTCTCCGATATCGACCGGGTCTCGATGAAGTGGTGGCCAGCGGAATGCTCGGACCGCTCGAGTCCATGCATGCCGACCTTGCCGAACGTTTTCGACACGCTCCCGACCGCAAGACGGTCATCGAACTGATGCCGGACCATCAGTTCTTCGCGGTTCGGATCACCGGCATGCCGGCAATCCACACCATCGCCGCCTGCACAGGTCCCCTGATCGCGATCGAGGTGCCGCGGGTGGGCTCTCCGCAGAAGCATCTGGGCATCTTCGACTGGCTCCGGGTGCTGAGGCACGAGTACGCGCACACCATCACCCTCAGCCAGACCCGGAATCGCATCCCGCATTGGCTCACCGAAGCCGCGGCGGTGAGTATCGAAGGCGTGCCGCGAACCTATGGAACCTGCGGCGAGCTGGCCGGGCGGTGGCGAAAAGGAGATCTCTTCGACCTCGACGAGATCAATTTCGCCTTCGTTCGTCCCAAGCGACCGGGTGATCGTTCCATGGCCTACGCCCAGGGTGCGTGGATGGTGGAGTTCATGAACGAGCGCTGGGGCGACCAGGCACTGGTCGACCTCATGGCGCTCTACTTCGAAGGCGTGCAGGAAAAGGACGCGATTCCCGAGGCTCTGGGAGTCGAACGCGACGAATTCCATGCTGCGTTCCTCGAGTGGGCGGGAATCCAGATCGCAGGATGGGGCCTCGATCCGCAGCCTTCGCTCGACGAACTGGGGGATCTCGTCCGGGACCGCGATCCGTCCCAGTCCCGAGCTCTCGAGGTCGCGCGTCGGGAACGACTGGCGCGGATCTCCGCGATGGTCGCCGGAGGAATCGGAGAGCCGGCCACCACGTCGGAACGAAGTGATCCACAGGACCGTTCTCGATTCCGGGCGGAGGATTGGCCCGGTCTGAAGCGTCCGCCGGTGGAGATCGACGATGACGATCTGGTCATGCTGCTGGAAGAGAACCCGGCTCATCCGGATCTGCTCGAACTGGTGATTCGTCGACAACTCCGGGATGAGGCTCCCATGGACGATCGGATGGTCGATCTTCTGGATCGGTACGCCGCCGCCCGTCCGGTGGATCCTCACCCCCATCGCATTCTCGCTCGTCACCATCTGGATGCCGGACAGGGCGACGAGGCCATCGCACACCTGATCGAACTCGATCTTCGGAGTGACAAGGATCCGACCTTCGCCCTCGAGATCGCGCGTCAGGCTCGCCGCTCGGGCGAGCCTTCGCTCGCCTTCGAAGCGGCGGAACGAGCGGCAAGGATGAACGCATACGATCCGGCGACCCGGGAACTCGCGGCAGCGTGCGCGATCGAGGCCCGACGCCTCGAGGATGCGCGGAGACACATCGTGGCCCTCGGACTCCTCGAGCCGGAGCAACCCCGACATGCCAAGCGACTTCAGGCCGTCGATCGACTTCTGAGTGGGGGTTGAACCCCGTTTCGGGAGTGCTTCGCGAAAGTGATCGAACCGGGTTCGCGGACCCTCGTATGGCCGGGGGGAGGATTTCGGTTCGTCCACGGCGAGACGGGCTCTAGACTCGAAGAGACTCGACCGCCGCCTGGGTATTCAATGAACGCGACTTCACCAAGTGATCCATCGACTTCGTCCGGCGAACGCAGCCCCAGCATGGTCGCGGGGATTCTGTCGGCGCTGTCGGTGATGGCGATGGGTGCATTGAGTCCGGCGGATGGTCCTTTCCTGTTCCTGCCCACGGTGGTGTCGCTTCCGACGCCGGCGTCGGTGACCATGGTGGCGACCGGAGACCTTGACCTCGACGGTGATCCCGACCTGGTGGTGACCGGTCGGAATGCCGATGGTCTTGCCTACGTGGTGCTCAATGACGGGGGCGTCTTCGGCGTTCCATCTCCTTTGGAGATCGGTGCCCAGACCGACATGGTCGAGATCGCCGATCTCGACGGCGACGGACTGCCCGACCTCGTGTTCGCGGTGCGTTCGTTGCGAGGCCGGCTCGCGGTGTGTCGAGGGCGCGGTGATGGGACGTTCCGCGAACCCGAGGAAATCAGACTCGGACGAGAGCCACGGGCCGTTCTGGCACGCGATCTCGACGGTGACGGCGATGTCGATCTGGTCGGTCTCAATCATCGGGAGCCGGTGATCGAGATTCTTCGAAATGACGGCTCCGGTTCCTTCGAGCGTCTGCCGTCGATCATCGTCGGCGGGGCCAACGTGGGAATTCCCTATCCCCAGGGTCTCGCCGCGGGTGATTTCGATCAGGACGGCGACCTCGATCTGGCGATCGTCTGCACCGGTGAGAGCCGGGTTCATTTCGCCCGGAATCGTGGTGACGCGACGTTCGATCCACCGGAGGGCTGGCGACCGGTCCGGGTGGCGGGAGAGATCGGGGGAATGACCGATGTCGATCTGGGTGATGTCGATGGCGACGGGGATTTGGACGTAATTGCCGGCCAGTTTACATTTTCTGCGGTCCTGTGGTTTGAGAATCCCGGGAAAGAAGACCTGCTTACAGAGGATACATGGCTCAAGCATGAATTGGTGGAAACTGGCTACAAACATAATGAAATGATATTTTTTAGGGATATGGATGGAGATAAAATCCCCGAGTATGTGGCCAATAGTTGGAATTCAAAAAACCCGATGCTAATCTGGAAATTTAAAGGAAAAAAGGGATCGCAGGGAATGAGTAAGCATGTGGTTTCTGAATCTGGAAACGGGCACGGTCAGGGATTCGGTGATATTAACGGAGACG
>CAJWFU010000212.1:0-5194 GCA_913031315.1 uncultured Phycisphaerae bacterium
CCCAGCCGCCGGTCTCGAATGCCGCCGCATGCATGCCATCGACGACGACTCGCCGGTGACGGTCCTCGTCGGCGAGGAGGACCACGGCCCCTTGTCCGCGAAGAATTCCGGTGTCCGGGATGATCTGGGCGATCGTGAAGCCGGCATCGCGCAAGGCGTTGCGACGACCGGAATCGATTCCGGCGGCATCTCGCATTCTGATCTGCGGCACGATGCGCTCGTTCCAGTGGGCTCCGGCACCGCCTCGAGCCCGCGCCAAGGCCTCGCCGGCATTCGTCATCACCGATGCATCGATGAAGCCAGGGTAGACGTGAAGGCCTTCGGCATCGTGGACCCGGTATCCCGCGGGCACCTTGATCTCCACGCCGATCGCTTCCACCAGGCCGTCTCGGAGAAGCAGCGTGGCTTCCTCAAGCGTTTCGCCCGGTCGGGTGATCACGGTGGCTCCGACGATGGCATCCCGACGAATTTCAGGGTTCCGGATGTCATCGGGTGGTGGTACCGACTGCGCAATCGATGTCGTGACGAGGCTGGTCACCACGAAAAGGGCGGTAAGGACTGTTTTCACGTTCGGACTCCGTACGTCGGCTGGATGGTGAGTCCGCCGTGGGCTTCGCGATATTCGAATCAGGGTGACGCCGAATTCCGGATCCGGAAACGACGGAAACTTCAATGGTAGGGCCGGAACCACTGCAGGTCGCTGGAGAACGTCGGTTCCGGCGGGGGCAAAATGAAATCGCCGCGCCCGGGTCGGGCGCGGCGATCTCGATCAGTCAGGGGCTTGAAGATCGACGATCAGGCGACGGCGTCGTCGATCAGTCGATCAGCAGCGGCCTGGAAACGGGCGTCACTGTCGTAACCGCCGGCGGCGATCTCACTCTTGACCCGAGCGACCTTTTCGAGGTCGGGACCGGCGACGGGGCGGCTACCACCGAGACGACGCGCGTCATCGGAGATTTCGACCGCGTCTTCCCCGCGGCCGTGCCGCGGGCTGGTCGGGGTGATTGGAGCCCGAGCGGTGGTTTCGGGTCGGAAAGAAGTGGTAGCCCGGGCGGAGCCGAGGTTCCCAGCGAGGTTTGCAATGTCAGACATGAGCGTTCTCCGCGTGGCGTTGGGGGGGTCGCCACGATTTGGTTCGGAAAGGGTCAGTGGACTTCACTTCGCACGAGGAGGAGTCAAGGTTCGTTTGCCTCCGGGTGCAGCCCTCCATATCGTCGAGATGCATCGATTTGCTTGAGGACCGGTCTGCTGGGCCCCGAATTTGCTAAGTCTTTGCCTGAGAAGTGTTTACAGGATATCTGCCGGAAACGGTTCATTTGGTTCAGCCTCGGTTCGGAGTCCATCATTGACCGATTGGAACAGCGTGTCCCGTAATTGCTTTGGTCTCGATTCGGGAACCTCGATATTCCGCGGACTCAACCTCCGAAGAGCCTTTCGTTGGCTTCCGATTGGAGTTTTGACTTTTTCCCCAATTTTTTCGGGTTGCGGCGAAGAGGCCTCCAAAAAGGACGCCGCCCTTCAAGGTCAGGCTCCCCGTCGAATCAGTGGCGTTCAGCCACTTGATGAAGCGGCGGACGATGTCTTTCTGGCCACCAGCAACACCGCTCCGGAGCAGGTTGCCGCCTCGGACGGTCGTTGGTCGCTCCTGCTCATGACGGTTGGCGGCGACAGCCATCCCATTCAAGCCATGGCGACTCGAAATCAGATCGCCTCCCGGTACCCCTCGTTGAGGGCGGCCTTCGTACGACCCCAGGGCAAGGGCTCGGCCATCTGGTTCGGTAGGTTTTCCAGTCCCAGTGACCCCGCCGCGGTCGCCGCTCGAGAAACGGTCCGAGATCTGGTCGAAGAGGGCCGCCGGGTCTTCCCCCAGTCCTTCTTGTCCATCCTTCCCGATGACTCTCCGATCGGAGAGCGGGACTTGCGCAATCTCCGCCTCATGTATCCCGGCGTCAATCCGCTGTATTCCCTGCAAGTGGCGTGTTGGGGCACCTTCGGCACCGACGAGATCTCCTACGAAGAGGTCACTCGACGGGCAGAGGCCTACACGGCCGAACTCCGAAATGCCGGTCATGACGCCTGGTACTACCACGACCCGCTCACCGAACTCAGCGTGATCACCATCGGCGTCTTCGATAAAAGAGCGTACGACGGAAGAAGCACCCTCTTCTCCCCCGAAGTCGAGATGCTGATGCGGGCCTTTCCCATTCACCGCATCAACGGCGAGGAAGTCATGGTCGAGATCACCCAGGGCGACCGGAGCACTCGGGTCCCGCAGGGTTGTCGCCTCGTCACGGTGCCGGAACTCCCGTGAGTACCGACGGACCGAAGATTCCCGGTTCTCTGGCCGATCCCCGCGGAAGGACGCCCATCCTCGGACAGGAAGCGGCGTTGGCGGAGTTGAAGGACGCCCTCCGCACCGGCCGGATGCCGGCGGCCTGGATCCTTCATGGTCCCGACGGGATCGGCAAACTCTCCACGGCCCTCCGATTCGCACGGCTGCTCCTCGAGCCGGATCTGGATCCGGAGTCGATCGATACTTTTGCCCCGCCTCCGGGATCTTCGACTTCCAGGTTGATCGACGCTGGAACGCATCCGGATCTCCGAACCATCCGCAAGGAGTTGGCGGCCACCAGTGAGATCCCGCGGTTACGTGAGTCCAAGCAGCGGGCCATTCCAATCGACCTGCTGCGAGAGCACATGCTTGGCGGCGAGGTCGAGGGGCGTCGCTTCGATGCGGTCCACGCTCGGACGCCCTTCAAGGGGGTTCGGCGGGTCTTCATCATCGACGAGGCCGAACTTCTCAACCCCCAGGGCCAGAATGCGCTGCTGAAGACCTTGGAGGAACCTTCGCCGCGGACGGTCATCATTCTGGTGACGACCCGGGACGAGCGGATGCTTCCCACGGTTCGAAGCCGATGTCGCCGAGTTCCGTTCCGAACCCTGGGCACCGAAGCCATGGAGGCCTGGCTCGCGGGTTCCGAGCATGATTTGGATGCCGCGGATCGGGATTGGCTGCTTGAGTTTTCCGAAGGCAGCCCCGGACGATTGGAAGAGGCGCTTCGAACGGGAATGGCGACCTGGAATGCCACGGTGGCCCCCGGCATGGCGAGACTGGAGCAAGGGGGCTGGCCGGGAGGTCTTGCCGACACCCTCGCCGAGTTGGTCGACGAGTACGCCAAGGCGGTGGTCAAATCCGACAAACGGGCCTCCAAGGAGGCGGCGAATCGCACGGGGCTGGCGAATCTCGTGGCGGTTCTGGCTTCACGACTTCGCAGTCGCTTGGAATCGGCGGCGGGAGACGGAGATGACGACCTGGTCGAATCCTGCTCGATCGCGATCGAAAGGTTGGCCGACGCCGAGTCCCGAGCCGCGCGGAACTTGAATCTCAAATTCGTCATGGCGGGTCTGGTGGCGGCGATCGGCGACGCGTTCGGGGTGGGTGATCCGGCGAGGCCTTCCGCGTGAGCTCGGACGGTCTGGAGATCGAGCGCAAGTGGCGGTTGACCCGACTCCCCGATCGAGTGCTCCGGGCCGATGCTCGGGGTGAAGAGGATCTGGAGTGCTGGCGACTCCGCCAGGCGTATCTGCCCCCCGCGTCAGAAGCTGATCTTGAAGCCGCAGCCGCCGGGCCTGATCATCAGGATGATCCGAATCAGGTACCCGCGATCGGGAGGATTCGAGCGATCGAAACCGCAGTCGGGCCTCGATCCGAGGTGAGATACATCCACACCCTGAAGTCCGGCTCGGGTCTGATTCGGCGGGAGATCGAACGTCCGCTGTCTCAATCGGCGTTCGAGGCGGCCTGGGCGGGGACGGAGGGGCGGCGCCTTGAGAAGACCCGCTGGAGGATTCCAGATCAGGGAGTCCTGTGGGAGATCGACCTTTTTGAGGCTCCCTTGGCGGCTTCAGGCCTCGTTCTGGCCGAGGCCGAGGCTCCCAGCGAGGCGGCAGCGATGGCGTTGGAACCGCCGGAATGGCTGGCCCCGGTCGTCGATCGGGAGGTCACTGACGATCCCATGTACACCAACGCGGAAATCGCGTTTCGTCTCGGGATGGCCTGACGAGGTTCGCGTCGGATGGGCAGGCGGGAAACATCGCCGGGATCCGTTACCATGGTCGTTCGCGCGGCACTCGCCGCAGTTCACTTCCCGAGGTTCGCGGAGAGCCGCCCGTGTCCACCTTCCGATGTGCCATCGTGACCCCGACCGAGCAGATCCTCGACGAGGAGGTCACCGAGGTCGAATTTCCCCAGTGGGACGGCCAGCGTGGCGTCCTGCATTCAGCCGCCCCCTTCGTGGGACGCCTGGGGGTTGGTCGTCTCCGAATTCGTACCACCAGCAACGGGGAGAAGACCTTCCTGCTCAATGGTGGTTTCGCCGAGTTGCATGACGACAAACTGGTTCTGGTCGCCGATGAGATCGCGACGAAGGACTCCCTCGACATCGCGGCTTCTCGCAAACGCCTCGAAGACGCGGTCGCACGTCTGGCGGAAGCCGGTGTGCATGATCTTGAAGTTCGTGACCAACTCGATCGTGAACGACAAGTCGCCACCGCCGCGATCTCCCTGGTTGAGAACGGCTGATCTCCGATTGAACTGAATCGGTTTCCGACGTCATCGACGTGGGCGACTCCTGCTCGGGGCGGGTAGTCTTAGGCACCGGACGGACGCTGTTCCGTCAAGACGCTTCGCATCGACTTTCGAAGGAAGAGGGTCGTTCTCGCATGTCTCACGAAGAACTGATGCTGCGCATCGAAGCGGTGCTCATGACCGCCGATCGACCGATCGGCGAGCGAAAGCTGGCGTCGATTCTCGATCTGGCTCCGGATGATCACCCCGAGTCCGCCGAAGATGGTTCCGGCGAAGACGGAACGGATGAAACAACCGAGGCCGAGGGACCGGTGATTCGCATCCGTGGATCCATCGATGGTCTCAATCAGTTCTACGAAGAGACCGGAAGATCATTCCGCATCGAGCGGGTTGCCGGCGGACTGCAGATGCTCACGCTGCCGTCGTTCGTCGAAGACATCACCCGGTTGAAGGGCGTGCGAAACCAGTCGAAGCTCAGCCAGGCGGCGCTGGAGACGCTCGCGATCATCGCGTACCGCCAGCCGATTCTGCGGGCTGATCTCGAGTCCATTCGAGGCGTGGCCTGCGGCGAAGTGCTGCGGGGGCTGATGGAACGTCGGCTTGTCC
>CAJWFU010000213.1:0-5193 GCA_913031315.1 uncultured Phycisphaerae bacterium
GGGCGACTTCAACGGCGACGATTCGATCGACGGTGGGGATCTCGGTTTCCTGCTGGCCGCCTGGGGCGGACCCGACGCGGACATCAACGGCGACGGCGACACCGACGGCGGCGACCTCGGTCTCTTCCTGAGTGTCTGGGGGCGGTGTCCCTGAACGGGTCGGCAGGCGGTTCCGGACGGGCGAGGCGAGGGATCGCGGATCGAGGGGTCGGTATTGCCTTGGTCCTGGCGGTCGAGTTCGTAGACTGTTCTCCATTCGTTCGATCACGGACCGACCGACACGGAGAAGACTCGTGAAGATCCGCGCACGCCTTGCACTGCTTGCCAGCCTGGTTGTCACCGTCACCAGCGGTGCCGGTGCGGAGCTGCTGAGGATCGATCCGGGCCCGGGAGCGCCCTACGACCTGCAGCAGGCGTTGATCGCGGCGAAGCCCGGCGATGTGGTCGAACTCGGGGAAGGCGTCTTCCATCTGCGGGCGGAGATCAGCGTCACCGTCGACCACGTGACGATCCGAGGACAGGGGATCGATCGCACCATCCTCAACTTCGCGGATCAGCACGTGGGGAGCCAGGGCCTCACCGCGACCGGCGACGCCTTCGTGTTGGAGGACCTCGCGATCGAAGACACCGCGGGCAACGCGATCAAGGTCCTCGGCAGTGATGGCGTGGTCTTCCGACGAGTGAGGACCGAATGGACCAACGGACCCGATGAGAACAACGGGGCGTACGGGCTCTATCCGGTGCAGTGTCGCAACGTGTTGATCGACGAGTGCGTGGCGATCGGGGCGAGTGATGCGGGCATCTACGTCGGGCAGTCCGATCGGGTGCTGGTCCGAAACTCCCGGGCGGAGTTCAACGTCGCGGGCATCGAGATCGAGAACACCACCAACGCCGAAGTGATCGGCTGCCTCGCCACCAACAACACCGGCGGCCTGCTCGTGTTCGATCTTCCCGGTCTCCAGGTGGTCAACGGCGGCTAGGTGCTGCTGCACGGAAACACCGTGGTGGGCAACAACCATCCGAACTTCGCGCCCGCCGGCAACATCGTGGGCACGGTCCCGCCCGGTACCGGCGTCATGATCATGGCGACCGATCGGGTCGAGGTGACCGACAACGAGATTCGGGATCATGGCACCGCGAACGTCGCGGTCGTGAGCTATCTCTCGACCGGACGTCGTCTCGATGACGAACGCTACGACCCGTTTCCCGAAGGCGTGCACGTCCACGGAAACCGGATCTCGAACGGTGGGCACACGCCGGCGGGGGAGTTCGGTGACATGCTCGGGCGGGTCCTGCCGCGGCCGATGCCGGACATCCTGTTCGATGGCATCCTCTCGCCCGCGGCTCGGGCCTCTGAAGATCCCTGGGCGGTGCTCCGACTGGGGGACAACGGCGAAGCCGACTTCGCCAACTTCAATCTGCCGGATCTGACGCCGAAGAAGATCGCCAAAGGCAAGTACCGGCCTCTGCTCGATGATGCGCCGCATCGAGGCTCGCTCCCGGCGGTCGCGCGCATCGACCTTGAACCTCTTTCTTCCCCTGATCCCGATGCTCGGTCCCCCTACGCCGACGTGCCGACGAACTTGTCCGCCTGGCCGATCTTCAGCACGATCATCGGGTCCGATGGCGGGGGGGAGGCGGTGCTTCCGTACGAACTCAACACCGTGCTCTTCGCGGATCACGCGGTGAAGCATCGTCACATCCACCTGCCTGCCGGCCGGGCCATGGACTGGTCACTCCAGGGAACCCTGGACTTTCCGGTGGGCACGGTGATCGCGAAGACCTTCGCGTATCCGATCGACGCCCGCGATCCGGGGCTGGGTGAACGCTGGCTAGAGACGCGACTCGAGATTCACGAGGTCGATGGCTGGACCGGTTTCTCCTACGTCTGGAACGAGTCCCGGACCGAGGCCACGCTTGCGGTCGGTGGCGCGAGCATCGAGACCTCCTGGATCGATGATTCCGGCTCGGAGATGTCGAACACCTACGAAGTTCCGAATGTGAATCAGTGTCTGACCTGTCATGCCCAGGAAGGCGTGTACGAACCGATCGGGCCGACCGCGGCCAATCTCAATCGTCCGGGTCTGGATCGGATGGCGATCGCCAACCAGCTCGACGCCTGGATCGCGGCGGGGCATCTCGCGGGAGCGCCTCCGGCGGCCGAACGGCCATGTCTTCCGGTGTGGAACGATCCGGCGACCGGTGATCTCGACCTTCGGGCTCGAGCGTGGCTGGACGTCAACTGTGCCTATTGTCACAACCCCGGTGGCACCGCCCGGACCTCCGGGTTGGATCTCCGGGTGACGCAGCAGCGTCCAGCCAAATACGGAGTGCTGAAGAGTCCGGTCGCCAGTGGCAAGGGATCAGGCGGGCGTCTCCATGACATCTCTCCCGGCGATCCGGACGGTTCGATCCTCGTCTACCGGGTGGCCAGCGACGAGCCGGCCATTCGCATGCCGACCCTGTCGAGGCACCTCGTCGATCATGAGGCGGTGGAACTTCTCCGGGCGTGGATCGAGTCGATGCCCGACCCTCGGGACGCCGAATCTCAGCCGTCTTCGTCGACCAGCCGATAGATCCGGACCGAGTCGATCTCCATCACCGATGGCCATTCCGTGTCCTGGCCGGGAGGGCCCGGCCAGAAGCCGCCGATGGCGAGATTCATGATGAGATACATCGGTTTGTCCGGAATCAGGTTTCGCTGCTTCGAGATCTTTCCGAATCGGTGGGTGATCTTTCCGTCGACGGTCCAGGTGATGCCCTTGGGCGTCCACTCCAGGCCGAAGTCATGCCAGGTGTCGGCGTAGTCCTTCTCGCGGTGTTCGTCGGTCGAGGTCTGGCCGAGATCCCAGGGAAGCTTTCCGTCCTTGAGCGGGCCCCAGTGGAACGAGTGGTGGACGGTGTCGGGTTCCTTGCCGACCAGTTCGATGATGTCGATCTCCGGAGGCCAGGAGCCGTCGGAGGGAAGCAGCCAGATCGCGGGCCACATGCCCTGGCTGCCGGGCAGCTTGGCGCGAATCTCCCACTTGCCGTAGGTCTGTTCCTGAAGCTTTTCCGTGCTGACGTGACCGCTGGCGATCTTTCGGTCGCCGATCTCGCGGGTATCGGCGGTGATCAGCATTCGACCGTCATCAAGACGAATCGCGTCGGGGCTGTAGTACTGGAGCTCGCCGTTGTGGCTCCACGCGCCGTCGGACACCTTCCACTTGGACGCATCCGGGCGATCACCGTCGAAGCCGGGGTTCCTGACCGGGACCGACCTTGAGGCGAGCCCGAGATTCTCGATGTCCCGGACCCCGAGGTCATCGACGAGGATGGCACCACCATCACGGTTGATGATCGCCAGTTCGACGCTGGCGGCGTCGGGTGAGATTTCGGCATCGAAGGGACCGCCGGCCGCCGCGACATCGATCCAACCGGCGGAGGAGTCGATTTCGATCCGTCGTGAGACCGTGGGAAGATCTTCGCCCTTCGCGGTCTTCTGGCGGAGTTCGACCGTCGCTGCCTCGCCGTCGTTGGCGGAAAGCCACGCGTCGATTCGAACCTTCGTGCCGGGCTTGAACTCGGAGAGGGATCGGCTGATCGATGCGGGTTCCCCGGTCTGTGCGATCAGGCGGGCGGAGCCGGCGCCGCTGCGCTGGTCTCGGCTGGCCACCACGACCCGACCCTCGGTTCGCCATCCCGGAACCGTCGAGTCGCCGGGGGCGAACCCGGGATTCTGCAATGGAGCCGGCGTGCCATTCACGGTCACGATCGGATTTCGGAAGAGGACGGCGCCGAGTTTGGTCGTGGGTTGCACGAACACCAGGATCAAGCGGGCGGAGGTGGTGCCTTCGGGTGCATCGAGGGTCACTTCCGATCGCACCCACTGGTCGACGGGAACCTCCGCTTTCTCCGGATCGAACGGGCGGGCCTCGAGGTGGGCGAGGGGACGTCCGTTGGCCGCCAGGCACTCCAGCCGCAAGACCGGGAAGTTGTCGGTCTCCCGGATCGAATCACGCTTCGTGGTCAGGGCCTCGACCTCGGCCGTGATCCTCGAGCCTTGCTGCACTCCGGGAAGTTCGAAGACCTGCTTCATCCCCGAGCCACCGTATGGCTCGTTGAAGGGGCCCCAGGTCTTGAGGACCCGGCCATGCTCGGGATCTTCAATCGCAATCGCACTGTTGAAGGCCTCCCAACCGGGCGCGCCACCATCGTTGGCTTCGAAACCACCCTGCCCGAGGAGGTCGGGCGCCGGAGGAGTTCGAGTCGCCGCAAGGTCGTCGATCATGACCTGCCGCACGCCTTCGCCGGTCCCCGCCACCAGGACGGCGACCATGTTCGCGGTCGCGGTGCCCGCGGGAACCCGCCCGGAGACGGTTCCGAGATGCCAGCCGGAATCGTCCGGGTCGGTCGGCTCGCCGAGGGGATGGGCGACTTCGATTTCACCGAGAGTCTGTTTCTCATGATCCTTGAACTCGAACTTGAGTACCAGGGAGGCATCACCCGGGTTGCCGCCGATCGGTTTCCATCGAAGCGTGGCGGACATGGTCTCGTCGGCCACGGCACCACCGCCGAGCGTGGTCACCGCGCCGGCGTAGGCCGGTGGGGTCTGCCCCGCCGGGGCGGTCAGCAGCAGGCCCGGCCCCGTTCGTCCCTTGGGCTGGACCGATGTGTCGCCGAACACCGTCCAGTCTTCGGTGGGAGATGACGCGGTCGAAAAATCGTCCTCGAAGACGAGTTCCCATCGATCGTTGGCAGGGGTTTCGCCGGAGGCCATCGAGGTGGTGATGGCGATGACGAGCGAGGCGAGAGTCGAGCGGGGTGTCAATGCAGAGCTCCATGGAAAGAGACAACAATGCTAGTCGACGTGGCGGGTCGGAATCTCCTTGATATCCTGTCCGGCCATCAATGCTTGGAGAATCAGGAATGCCGAGATTTCCAGAAACGTTCCTTTGGGGAGCCGCCGCCGCCGCCTATCAGATCGAGGGGGCGGCCTTCGAAGGAGGCCGAGGACGAAGCGTCTGGGACGACTTCTGTGATCGCAAGGGTGCGGTCAAGAATGGAGACACGGGTGCGGTTGCCTGTGATCACTATCACCGCTTCGGTGGTGACATCGAGATCATGAAGGAGCTTGGACTGCACGCGTACCGCCTCTCGATTTCGTGGCCTCGAGTGTTGCCCGAGGGCATCGGTGCCGCGAACGAGACGGGC
>CAJWFU010000214.1:0-5193 GCA_913031315.1 uncultured Phycisphaerae bacterium
GTCGAGGCGATCGTGGGGAATTCGAGTGCAGGCCTGATCGAAGCCGCGATCGTCGGATGTCCCGCGGTCAACGTCGGGCCGCGTCAAGCCGGCCGGGAACGGCCGGCGACGGTGCTGGACGTGTACCGGCCGATGCGGAGAATGATCGAAGCGGGAATCAACACCGCGATCGCGATGGATCGAACGCCCCGCCATCCCTACGGCGAGTCCGGAGCGGGAGCGCGAATGGCTTCGATTCTCGCGGAGTGTTCGCTTCCTCGACCGCGAAAACGCCTGGCGTACTGACCCGGTCGCCCGGGACGTCGTACTCTGTCCGATTCGCAACGGAGTACCGACATGACCAAGGCCCGCGCCGCGTTCGAACTTCCCCTGCTCGTCGACACGTCCGATCGATGGGCGGAGATGGTCCTGGAGCATCCGGAGGCGTTGCTGAACGATCACGCCCACCTCGAGAAGAAGGCGGCGCAGAACGCCCTCGAACTCCTGCACCGCTGGCCGGAGCCCTGCCCGCCGGAGAACTGGGTGGTCGCGATGACCGCGGTGGCGAAGGATGAAGTCGAGCATCTCGCCCTGGTGGTTCGGTTGCTGGCCCGTCGGGGTGGAACCCTGACCAAGGCCCACCGCAACGAATACGCCCGGGCGCTGCGCGGGGAGATTCGTCCGGGAGGCGAGATCGAGACCATCGATCGACTCATGGTCTCCGCCCTGATCGAAGCGAGATCGTGCGAGCGATTCGAAATCCTGTCTCGTTGCTGCCCGGAAGAACCGTTGGCCAAGGTCTATCGAGGGCTCTGGGCGAGCGAGAAGGGACATTATCTCTCCTTCATCGATCTGGCGCGACAGGTGGCCGCCCGAACCGATGAGGCGGATGGGGTGGAGGATCGGTGGGTCTCGATGCTGGAGGCCGAAGCCCGGATCATCACCGCTCAACGGCCGGGGCCGCGAATGCACTCCTGGATCGATTGAGCCCGGCGGCATCGTTCTCGGGCCCTGGGCGTCGCGTTTCCTGCACCAGATCGTCCATTCCGCAGATCGTGATCAGGTTCGAGCTTCCTCCGTCGCCTCATCGTCAAGCCCGTCGGGAGGGTGGCCGAAGATCCAATCGAAGCCGTTCGTGGTGAACGGTGCCGGACCTGAAGCGTCCGGCGGGCAAACCCTACGGTCGGAGGGCACGATGGATCACGGGCATGCGGTTGGAGAAAACGACACGGCGATGGCTGCAGTTCGCAACATCAGTCACATTGCGACTCTTCCCGAGGTCACGGTGCAGATCATCGAAATGGTGGAGGATCCGAGTTCCAGTGCTCGAGATCTGCACCACTTGATCGCGGCGGACCCGGCGCTCACCGCTCGGATGCTCAAGGTCGTCAACTCCGCCTTCTACGGCTTGCCAAGGCAGATCGCCTCGATCAATCGGGCGGTCTCGCTCCTTGGATTGAACGCGGTCAAGAACATCGCCGTGGCAGCGAGCCTCGCGAAGCTCTTCCGGGGCGGGAACATCGGCCCTCATTTCGACGCCCATGATCTCTGGACCCATTCCTGTGCGACGGCGGCGGCGGCGAAGGCGGTAGCAGAGATCAACGGACGCAATGGCGCCTCCGACGAAGCGTTTCTCGCGGGGCTCGTGCACGACGTGGGTATTCTGGTCGAGCTTCAGCATGATCGGGCGCTCTTCGCGGCCGCGATCGAGCAGGCGGCCGAAGGTGCCGATCTCCGGGAGGTCGAACGGTTGACTCTGGGCGAGACCCACGAAGGATTCGGGGCCGCTCTGTGTCAGCACTGGAAGTTCCCGGCGAGCCTGACCTGGGTCGCGGGACACCATCATGAACCGCTCACCGTTCCGGCCGCCAATCGGGATCTTCCGTTGATCGTGCACGTCGCGGACCAGATCGCGGGTGAGGTTTCGGGCGGATTCACGCTGGACCTGCGAGGGGACGGACCTCTCCCGGAGGTGCTGGATGCACTCCGAATCGGAGATTCCGGCCTCGCCACGATCCGGAACGCAGTGCTGGCGGCCCTGGATACCGGGGACGAGATGCTCGCGGCGGCCTGAAGTTCCAGGCGGCGGGTGTGGATTCGGGGCTACGATTGGTGCATGTCCACCTACCGCGTCGATTTCGGACGTCCGATCGCCTTGTTTCCCATGCCCGGGGTGCACCTGCTGCCCCACGCAGTGACGCCGTTCCACATCTTCGAGCCGCGATATCGACAGATGATCGAGCATGCGCTCGCCGTGGGCAACGGTGATCTCGAGCGTGCCGATCCCATCGGACTCGCGGTCATCGAGGAGTCGACGGACGTCGACGGACGTACATCGCTTCGCGATGCCGTCTGTGTCGGCCGACTGTCACGGGTCGAGCGATATCAGGACGGTCGATTCGACATCATCATGCACGGGATCTGTCGGGCGAGGATCGACGACCTCGATCCTCCGGATGGCGACCGCCTCTATCTTCGAGGTTGGCTGAGGCCGCTCGAGACGGATACCGGTGTCAGTCCGGCCATGCCGGAGATTCGGCGGACCATTCGTGGTCTGCTCCGGAATCCGAGATTGAGTCGTCTCAGTCACGGAGATTTCGCCCGCCGACTCATGGCGCGGGAAGAGGTTCCGACCAACGCGGCCCTCGATCTCATCGGCTTCGCGGTGCTCCACGATCAGAATCTTCGGTACGAGCTGCTTGCGGAGGCGGACTGTCGAAGGCGGGCTGCGGCCCTGACCCGCGAACTTCAGGAACTGGACCGTCTGGTGTCGCTGGTGGATCGGCAGAGTCCCGGCGAATGGCCGAAGGGTCTGAGCTGGAACTGATCCGCGGCTCCGTACGATTGATCAGTCTGGAACCACCGGCGCGGCATCGAGGGCCCGGTTCCAGGCGCGGACCTGATCGGCCTGTGGGATGAGCACCGAAGAGGGATCCCCGATCAGATCGATCGTCACGATCCGCTCGTTCGGTTGGATGGCATCCACCACGTCCTGGCCTTCGATCACCACTCCGAAGATGGGATAGACGAAGGTGAATCGCTCGCTCTGCGGTTTGGTGGTGACGAAGAACTCGTTGGCACGGACCGGGGCTCGGACATCGTCGGCCACGCGGACCAGGCCGACCATGCCACCGCGGTCGTAGCGAAGGTCCGGGGAGAATTCCGGCAGCAGGTGGTAGCCGGGATTCCATCGGCGTTCGTCGGTTTCATACGGGTTTCCGACTTGTCGGATGACCTTGGAATGGCGGTAGAACGATTGACCGTCGAAGAATCCGCGCTGCACGAGATTCACGAAGTTCGCGCAGGAGATGGGGGCCGCCTCGGTCTGCAGCTCCATGGTGAAGTCACCGCGATCGGTTCGAACCACCGCTCGCAGAGGGCCACCGGCGGTCGTCGGACCGACCTCGGTCCCGGCCGAGTCGGTGGATGGATCTTCGGGACGGTCGCACCCGGCGATCACGAGGAAAGCGAGCAAGCAGATTGCGGTGGTGGTCGTTCGACTGAAACCCGACATGATCATCTCCGGGGAGGGTGTCTTCCTCGAGGATACGCGAAGGAGATCAGGCCCCCGTGGCGATTCGGACGCCTTCGACCGATCTCACCCGGAAGCAGTCCGGCCGTCGATCGAAGCGGGCTTGAAACGCATCTTCGATCGTTTTTCGCACCAGATCGAGGCGGGAGGGATCCGCGAGGACGATGGCGGCGCCGCCGAATCCGCCGCCCGTCATTCGAGCTCCGAAGCAGCCGTCCTCCCGCAGGTGTGAAGCGGTCTCCACGATCAGATCGAGTTCCGGCACGGACACCTCGAAGAGATCTCGGAGGGAGGCGTGGCCATCCAGCATCACGGAACCAAGGCCTGCGAGATCACCTTGCCCGAGCATCACGATCGCCTGGTCGACCCGGCGGATCTCGTTGATCACGTGGTGGGCGCGGCGTCGATCGACGGCATCGATCGTGAGCGAATCGACCATCTCGCTGGTGGCATCCCGCAGGGAGATGCCGAGGGCTTCGACCACTCGTTCACAGGCCGCGCGGCGGTCGGCGTAGCCACCGTCGGCGAGTCGATGGGAAACGCCGCTGTCAACCAGAAGAAATGCCAGCCGATCGGCACCCGGGAGTGGTACCGCTCCGAATTCGAGAGTCCGGCAGTCGATTCGGAGGGCGGCGTCCGCCTCGGCGGCGGCGGACACGAGCATGTCCATGATTCCGCAGGGAGTACCTACGAACTCGTGCTCGGCTCGTTGGGCATCTCGGGCGAGGCGCAGGGGGTCATCGGGGTTCGTTCCCTGAAACACGGACCAGGCGGCGCCGGCGGCGACTTCGATCGCCGCGCTGGAGGAGACGCCGGCCCCGGCGGGAATCTCGCTGGTGACCAGGATCGATACCGGCTGACTGGTTCCTCCCGCGGCGGCGATCACGCCGAGAAGGTGATTGGCGAAGCGGTGCTCCGAGGTTTCGATCGCGTGTCGGGGTGGTGGACCGTCCCAGGCGACTTCGATGCCCAGGTCCGGAGCCGCGATCGTCGTCCGACCGTCTTTCGACGCCGCGATGGCGACCGCTGCTCGTCGATCGATCGCCATGGGTAGGACCACGCCATCGAGATAGTCCACATGTTCGCCGATCAGATTGATCCGCCCCGGCGCATGGGCGACGATGGGACTGGTTCCAAACCGTTTCTCGAAGAGATTCAAGGCTTGAAGCGCGATTTCCGGATCGGACTCAGTGATGTCTGGAGACGAGTTCATGTTTCGGTACGGTATCCCGGGACCGACCCCGACCCTCTGGTTTCAGGAGATTCGATGCGCGGACTGGTGATCTTCGATGTCGACGGCACCCTCTCGCTCACCAGCGAGGTGGATGACGATTGCTGGAGAGAGGCGGCTCGGGAGGTGCTCGGTGTGACGTCGATGAGCACCGACTGGTCGACCTACAGCCATTCCACCGACGAAGCGATCGCAACCGATCTCATTCGTTCGGGGACCGTGATGGGTGAGGAGGGGACTTTGGTTCGCAAGGTGCGAGACTCGTTCGCGGCTCGGATTCGAATGGCGCTCGACCGCGATCCCGCCTTGTTCCAGCCAGTCCCCGGATCTCCGGAGATCTTCAACGCCATCTCCGAAGCGGGCTGGTCCCCAGCCATTGCCACCGGCGGGTGGCGATTGACGGCGGAGATGAAGTTGGCCGCCGCGAAAGTCCCGTTCACCGGGATCCCCG
>CAJWFU010000215.1:0-5161 GCA_913031315.1 uncultured Phycisphaerae bacterium
GTTGGTGTGCAATGTCGAGAACACGAGGTGACCCGTGAGGGCCGCCTGAATCGCGATGTCCCCCACTTCACGGTCTCGAATCTCACCCACGAGGATCACGTTGGGTGCCTGCCGCAGCATCGCCTTCAGGATCAACGGGAACGTGAGACCGATGGACTCCCGGACCTGGACCTGATTGATGCCGTTGAAGTTGTATTCGACGGGATCTTCGGCGGTGATGATCTTCCGGTTCGGCTGGTTGAGAACGTTCAACGCCGAGTAGAGCGTGGTGGTCTTGCCGGATCCGGTGGGACCGGTGACCAGGAAGATCCCGTTGGGACGCCGGATGATCTTGTTGAAGACCTCGAGGTTGTCCTCTTCGAAGCCGATGTTCGTGAGGCCGATACGGACCGAATCCGGTCGAAGCACCCGGAGCACGACGCTTTCGCCGTGATAGGCCGGGCAACTGGAGACCCGGAAATCGACCTGGTCTCCATCGATCGGAAGCTTGATGCGACCGTCCTGGGGAACCCGCTTCTCGGCGATGTTGACGCCGGCCATGAGCTTCAGTCGGGCGAGCATCGCCTGCTGAAGCTTCTTGGGGAATTCCTGCCGGACGTGACACACGCCGTCCACCCGATAGCGGAGCGCAACACGGTCGGACCGCGGCTCGACGTGAATGTCGCTCGCCCGACCTCGAACCGCTTCGATGATGAGCTCGTTGACCAGCTTGACGATCTTCGAGTCGCCCGCGTCCACATCGATCGAGGCATCGATCGAACTATCGACCGAAGCGTCGACCGAACGGTCGACGGACTTGTCGACCGTGACGTCGATCGAGGCCGCCCCTCCGAGGCTGGCGCCTTCGCCGCCTCCGAGGATCTCCGCGATCTGCGCGGGGACGCCGACCACGACGTCGAAATCTTCGGGAATCGCAAATCGAAGTTCGTCGATGACATCGAGATCCATCGGATCCGGAACCATCACGCGAAGACGCCCGCTCTCCGTCGGCGCCAGGGGCACGATGCTCCGCTTCCGGACCAGAACGGCGTCCACGAGGCTCATGTCCACCTGATTCGCACCATCAGCGGTATCAAGGTTGACGAAATCAAAGCCTTGCTGGGCGGCGAGGGCCTGAGCCACCTGCACGTCCGTCGCATGACCCTGATCGACCAGGACCTCGCCGAGTTTCTTCCCGGATTCCCGGGATTCAGCCTCGGCCGCGACGACGATGTCGTCGGTCACGAGACCCTGCTCGACGATGATCTCACCCAGCTTCTTTCGAACCTTCCTGGCCACGAAGCGACTCCGATCTTCGGATTCAAGGCTGAATCCGGGGGCTGAAGAAACCTGCCGGTGACTTCCACACGCGAGACGGGCCATCCGGCAGACCCTCCGCACCAGCCCTCGTGGCCGGCGCAGACCCTTAGTATGGCGCTCCCGGGCGGTCGCTGCAATCACGCGACCCCGACTGCCCTGCTCAACGTGACCAATACCACACCCTCTCAGCCTGAAACGACCCCCACTTCCCGGCCACTCCGGGTCCTGGTGACCGCCGGACCGACCTGGGAGCCGGTGGATGCGGTCAGATTTCTCGGAAATCGGTCATCCGGCCGGCTGGGAGCCGAACTGGCCCGGGCCGCCGGGGATCTCGGGCACCTGGTCACGCTTCTTCGAGGCCCTGGGACCATCGATACGAGCTCACATCCGCGAATTTCCGAGGTTCGGTTCCAATCCGCGGCGGACCTCGACCGGGAACTTCAAAATCGCTGGCCGACCCATGATCTGCTGATCATGGCCGCGGCCGTGGCGGACTTCCGCCCCCTTCAGCGGCCAGACACCCCCCGGAAAATCCGCCGCTCGGACGGCGTTCACTCCCTCGACCTCGAACCAGTGCCGGATCTACTGGCCGGTCTCGCGGAAATCGACCACCCGGCCGGAACCCGGATCGGTTTCGCCCTCGAGCCCGAGGACGGTCTCCTGGAGGCTGCACGAGCGAAACTCGTCCGGAAGGATCTCCACGCGATCGTGGCCAATCCGCTCGAAACCATGGATTCAGATCGAATCCTCGGGAGGCTCCTGCTTCGAGATGGCGGGGAGATCCAGCCTCCCCCGGGGCCGATCGCCAAACGCGACTTCGCGGACTGGCTGCTCGCCCGACTGGTCGAGCTTCACGAGGCCCGAGTCGAACAGCCCCCTCGTCACTGAGCGCCTCCGCCATCGCTCGGGTACCTTTCTCTCGTCCTTCACCCCACCCTCAGAATCAGGAGTTCTCCATGTCGCTTCAACTTGGAATGATCGGTCTCGGACGCATGGGCGCCGGCATGGTCCGTCGCATGATGCAGGCCGGCGTTCGCTGCGTGGTCTACGACGTGAACCCTGACGCCGTGAAGGCGCTGGTCGCCGACGGGGCCATCGGGGCCACCGACATCGCGGACTTTGCTTCCAAGCTCGAAGGCAACAAAGCGGCCTGGATGATGCTTCCGGTCGCCCTGGTCGATGGCATGCTCGAAGAACTGGCCCCGCACTTCGGCGAGGGCGACATGATCGTCGACGGCGGCAACTCGTACTACAAGGACGATCTCCGACGAGCCAAGAGCCTCGCCGAACGAGGAATCCGCTACGTCGATGCCGGCGTCTCGGGTGGCGTCTGGGGTCTGGAACGCGGCTACTGCCAGATGGTCGGTGGCCCCGTCGACGCGATCGAACATCTCGCCCCCGCCTTCGAAGCGTTGGCCCCCGGCAAGAACGCAGCGCCCATGACCGAAGCCCGCGACGGCCATGAGACCACTGCCGATCACGGCTGGCTTCACTGCGGCCCCAACGGCGCCGGCCACTTCGTGAAGATGGTGCACAACGGCATCGAGTACGGAATCATGGCGGCCTACGCCGAGGGCCTCAACATTCTCAAGCACGCGGATGCCGGGAAGACCCAGCGGGACATCGACGCCGAGACCACGCCGCTCCGAGACCCCGATGCCTACAAGTACGACCTCGATCTCAAGGAGATCGCGGAAGTCTGGCGGCGAGGGAGCGTGATCGGTTCCTGGCTGCTCGACCTCACCGCCTCCGCCCTCGCCAAGAGCCCCGACCTCGCGGAGTTCGGTGGCCGGGTGTCGGATTCGGGTGAAGGCCGCTGGACGCTGGAAGCCGCGATCGACGAATCCATTCCCGCCCCGGTTCTTGCCGCGGCGCTCTTCGCACGGTTCAGTTCACGCGGGGAGTCGGACTTCGCCAATCAGATCATGTCCGCGCAGCGATTCGAATTCGGCGGCCACCACGAGAAGAAGGCCTGAGCGGGAACCGAGCCCGCCCCTCCGATCATCGATCTTTTTCAGGCCGCGTCGCTCGTCGACGCGGCCTGTTCGTTTCCACTCGTGACCGCGAGCATCGCGGATCCTTCGATCACCAGGATCGCGAGGCCCGCGACCATCAGGAACACCGCGAAGATCCGCCGGAGTCGACGTTGCGGCAACCTGGCCCCGATGAGACCCCCGAGCAGTCCACCGACCCCGCCCAGAAGCAGGAACGCGCCGACGACCTTGAAGTCCATGGTCCCCGTCGCCTCGGAAGACTGATTCATCGCCTGGAGAAAACCGGCACCGCTCTTGGCCGCGATGATCAGAAGACTGGTTCCGACCGCAGTACGCATCGGAAGTCGAGCCAGCAGCACCAGGGCGGGCACGATCAGAAAACCGCCTCCGACCCCGACGATCCCGGTGAGCACGCCCACGAACGATCCCTCGAGCACCAACAGCCCGCGGTCGCGGTTCGATCGGCTCCGCTGACTCTCTTCGGACGCCCGGCCGCCCCCACGAAACATCAGGCCCGCCGCCGCGAGCATCACCACCGCGAAGATCAACAACTGGACCGGACCGGCGATCCAACGCGATCCCCAGACGCCTGCCACCGTTCCCAGAATTCCTGGAAGCCCGAAGAACACCACGCTCATCCAGTCGACCTCGCGACGAATCATCGGGCGGATCGCCGCCAGCAGCGCAATGCCCCCCACGATCGCCAGACTTTCTCCGATCGCCGCCTTCGGATCATGGCCGAGGAGATAGACCAGGATCGGAACCGTGAGGATCGACCCCCCGGAGCCCAGCAGGCCGAGGCAGAGTCCGATCGCCATGCCACCCACGAGGGCGATCACGACCGACGATCTCCATCGGCATCGCGAATCCCAGATCGACGGCAGACGTTCAACCGCACGAGATCGCTCCACAACCCACTCGCGTCATGGCCGCCCAGCCACCGGCGACGTTGACCGCGTCGAAGCCCCGCCTTCGCAGCTCGGAAACCGCCATCGCGCTGCGGATCCCTCCCGCGCAGTGCACGTGGATCCGACTCCCCGCCGGCACCTCCTCGATCCGGGGCACCAGACGAGTGTGGGCGATGTTGACCGCGGTCTGCAGGTGACCGCCGTTCCATTCGACCGCCCGACGCACGTCGAGCACCACGAGGTCGGGATCCGATTCGATGAGGTCGCGGAAGCCGGCGGCATCGACCTCCGGAGCCTCGTCCAGCGCGTTCCCCGCACCGGCGTACGCGGCCAGTTCGTCCGGCGTCGTCAGCCACGCGACGTCGTCGAGTCCGATCCTCACCAGATTCCGCGTCAGACGTTCGAACTCCTCCGCGGGCGCCACGATCCCGATGCGTTCGCCCGGTTCGACGTACGACCCGACGGTCGCGAGAAAGTTGATGCCCGGTCGAGTCCAGATGGCGCCCGGCAGGTGGCCCCGACGAAACTCCGACCAGGGCCGGACATCGACCACCCGAACGCCGTCGAGTCGGCCACCGAGGTTCTTCGCAGTGATGATCTCCGGCGTCGGAAGCGATCCGAGCAACGGAACCCCGTCCCGGTTCAAGGCCTTCATGCGAGCGAAGTAGGCGGGAGGTTCCGGCTGCCCCTGAAGAATGAAGTCCACGAACGCCTCTTCGTCGACCGCCAGTGAAAGCGATGGATTGAATCGCTTCTCGTAGCCGACCGTCGACTGCGGCACGGCGCCGAGCGCCTTGCCGCAGGCGCTGCCCGATCCGTGGGCGGGCCACACCTGAAGGTGATCCTCGAGATCGAGAAACGACCGTGCGCTCCCGGCCAGGATTCGGGCGGACGGTTCCATCATCCCCGACTGACCCGCCGCCGATTCCAGAAGATCAGGTCTGCCGAGGTCTCCGACAA
>CAJWFU010000216.1:0-5131 GCA_913031315.1 uncultured Phycisphaerae bacterium
AAGGGACCCCCCCGGGACGGAAGAATCCGTTCGTAGGACCAACCTACGGACTCATCAACGGTGACCCCAGATCCGGCGATCAACTCGATGCCAGCGAGCTTCTTCGCGATGTCCGGCACCGATCGACCACGATCTCGGGAACCCGGAATGATCTTCGGCCGCTGTCCCTGACCCCGAGCCCGTACTTCAATCCATTCCTTCCCCGCCTCGCGTTCGGACGACTCGCCGACTCCGCGGCGCCGTTTGACATCAAGTTGGAGATGGCTCGGGCGGACTACGAGGCGTCGCGCCGAAAGCTGGACCTCCGCGGAGCGCTCGATGCTCGCGTGACGGATTATGAAACTCGGCTCTATGCGGGTGATTCCAACGATCCGAACGATGCATTCTTCCGCGGGCCGTTTCGAATCGGTGGCCTTGGCCTTGGGGAGTATTACTCACCGGAGACGCTGGGCCCGGGACTCGGCCGGACGCTTGAGTTGGATCGGGCTTTCCGCTTCCGATGGTCGCTTCAGGATCTGCTCGACCAGTCGATGGCGGGGTTCACCGATGCTGGAACCGATCGGTATCACCAGAGCTACTTCGGCTCGAACTTCCAGAACGAACCGTTCAATCTTCTGGCGTATCAGAAGTCCAAACTGGCGGCAGCAAGTTGGGCGGCCAACATCGATTCGATGCGGGATCGTCGGCTGCGACCGGTCATCGCCCACGATTACACCGCCGGCACGCCGGCGGAGGGGACGATCCTGGTGGATGCCCCCATCTATCCGGAATTCGCGCCGCGTCTGTCGCCGCAAGACAACGCCGGCATGCCGAACGATCTCCGGAATCTGGTCTTCCCCGGGCTCGAGAAGCAACCGTTCATCATGGAGTCGTACTTCTCGATGGTCTATCCCCGAGGGAAGATGACCGATGAAGATGTCGACAAGCTCAAGGACGATGGATACGAACAGTTCTGCGAGACGAACAACCTGCCCGCTCCGCAGTTCGATTCCGACACCTGGCGATCGAAGATCCCGCCGGGATTCGATGGGAGTGGCGAACACTGGGTCGATCGTCGGAAGAAGCCGGCCGTCATCTTCGCGGTGCAACTGGCGAATCCCTTCGACGCGCCGGTGCCGTTGCACGACATCTTCATCCGCATCGGGGAGACCGGTCGGGAGGGTTCGACCAACAACGAGACCATCACACGGACCCTCAACTTTGGAAAGCTTCCGTCTCCGCATCCTCGGATCAAGGCGGACGGTCGATCGTTCCCGTTCTACACCCCCGACGAGTTGTACCTGGGCCCTACGAAGCCCGACGCGCCGCGAACCGCGATCGTCTTCGGGGTGATTCCTCCCGCGGAGATCGACGACCTCGGAAGTGAATTCGAATCGGAGTTCGGCATCCCGTACTCGGAGTTCCATGCCAAGTGGCGGGACTTCCTCGATATCGAGCCCGGCGCCCTGTTCGGCTGGGATCCCAGTCTCGAGCCATTCAGGCACGAGACGATCGTGGTGGACGCGTCACCCAAGACGTACATCCTGACCTCTCCCGAGACGGGCGACGAATTCACGCCGCCCATCCAGCCGTTGCTCAACCTTGATGCGGACGACTGGTTCACGAATCTCGATCAGTCGGTGGAGCTCTACCGGTACACGCTGAATCCGAACACCTACGACCCCAACGTCGCACCCTTCCAGAACGAAGGACGTCTGTACTGCATCGATCGACTCGATAACGATCAGACGGGCGATGAAATCGATTTCAAGGATGACATGGAAGCACTCGGCGAATCGCCGGACTTCCAGCCGCCCGAGCCCGGATTCGTCTTCGAGCGTTTGAATCCCGGCCGAAACAAGTGGGCCGGAATTCGTCTGGCGTCCGACGATGCCTTCGTCAATTACGTCCGGGCCGCGCGAGCGTGGGGCTGGGATGCGAATCGCAATGGCATCTACGACATGTCGGAGAACAATCCGCGATTCGTCTACTCGATCCTGCCCGGCGACGACTTCAGCCAGAACTCGGAGACCGCGTTGGAAGAATCCGGGGTGGAACGGGAAGTCAAGGGCCGCGCGATTCTCTGGAGCGACGATCCGGATGGGAACAGTCCCGGAGGTCGACCTTGGATCGTCCGGAACTATCTTTCGCCCCTGGCCTTGAACTTCAATGCGGCGGCTGGACCATTCGTGGCGGACTTCTTCGTGATCCGCGGCAAGCCGATCAATCTGAGCACCGCCACGGCGGTGATCGGAACTCCCGGAGTCCAGCCCGTGTCGGTCGACTACGACGCTGGCTTCCCGGTCGTGAATGACGGGGGATTCCGAGAGAATTCACTCGCTCCCTGGCCCGGCCGTCCAGCGGCACTGGTTCAGAACTGGATATTGATGGACAAAGGTCAGAAGCCCGAGGAACTCGCGAACGGAAGTCGTGGAAACCAGGGGGCCGAAAATTACGACCGAATCTGGCTGGAGCGCGAATGCTGGGCGATGCCGTTGCAGATGCTCCAGAAGGACGACGATATCGAGCAGGTGGGCGAGGTCCTGAATGCCTTCATCTGGGGTCACGCGGTCAACGGAGTGCAGGATCAGATCCTTTCGATTCGAGGTTTCGAGACGGTGAGTACGTTCTCGGAAATCATGGCTTCCAACCGGTCGGACGATCTCTTCCCCGTGCGGTTGAATGACGAGAACGACACCAAGGGATACCCCGAAGTTCGAAACGCCCGGATCAATCGGTACCGGGCGGACCCCGGGGCTCTGACGGATCCGGTCAATGGTGCGGTCAACGCCTTCCGCCCGAATACGCAGGTCCTGGAGGTTGCCGCGGTCGGGGCGCCGTGGACACCAAAGCTGCCCGCGGGACTCGGATTCCTCGATGGTCTGGTCTGTGACGGGCCGGGTTCGAATTATCGCCTCGATGTGTTCAATGACGCCGTGGACCCCGCCGACGTCCTGTACGAGAAGGATCAGCGTTTCGGGAATGCCGCCGGCTTCTCCGGTCAGGGCACCCCGGGTCTGATCAATCTCAACACGGCGAGCCCGGAAGTGATGCGGACGCTCCCGCATATGAGTCGACTGGTGATCAATGATTTCTACGATGAGTTCAACACCGCTGAGCTCTGGACCCGGACGGTGCGGGCGAATGGGATCACCAAGGGTGACGTGAATTCATCGCTCGCCAACGGACGAATGCTGCCGAAAACCACTGCCAATCGCAATTCGAACTTCATTCGAGTTCCCGAGTCGATCGCTCGCTATCGGGACGGGGCGACGTGGGCGACTCGACTCAACGAGTTCACGACGCCTGAAATCACCCAAGCGGATGACCGATGGTTCCTGCCGTTCTTCCTCGATCGAGGGACGTTTTCCGAGGGCAACGCATCTCAATCCATGGCGGACTGGGTACCGCAGTATCCCGAGCTGAATGGCAACGTCGGGTACTTCCCCGGGATGAGAAGAACCAGTGGGATCGAGTCGATCGGGGAGTTGCTGCTGGTGGACCGCGGCGGAAACCCAGTTAATGATCAAGTGCGAGATACCTGGCTCGGAGCTTCTTCGGGCATCAGTGCGGCGGCCGGAAACTTCGGATCCCTGAGTGGGCAACTCGGACTCGAGACGTTCGATGGTGAATTCAACGTCGGACAGGCGGGGGTTCCCGCCGCCGTCGATCTACTTCGCCTCGGCTGGTCCGAAGGGCTGCAGCTGGATGCACGGCTCTCGGTGGACCGCCAGCCGGTTCAATGGACGATGTACGAAGAAGGTGACCCCGGCACACCCCAAGTCCAGGAACTGCCTGATGTGGTGGCGGGTGATGCCGAGGAAGTCAACATGCTGTTTGCCGGCATTTCGAATCTCGTCTCGGTTCGAAGCGACACCTTCAGCGTTCATCTGAAGATTCGGTCGTTCAAGCAGAATCCGGTGAGTGGCGTGTGGAACGCCACGGATCCGGCGTTCATCGTCGATGATTCGAGATATCTGATGGTGGTCGACCGGTCCAGGTGTGACCGACCCGGTGATGAGCCGGAGATCAAGCTTTTCAGCAAACTCCCCAACTGACTTCGGTCGGAGCCCGGGCATCCGAGGCTCCGTCCAGTGCGACATTCCGTTCCAACCACACCCGCGTCCTCGCCACGCTCGTCCAGCGCTTTGGGGGACGCGGGCTTTTGCGCCGAAATCGGCGGTCGTCGGGACGGTCGTAGACCGGGTCGGAGGGTGGAAAATTCCGATGATGCGGTTTGGGCGGCCCGGAGTGATGCTTTCCGGACGCTGGAGCGTGGAAACTCGTCGGACGAGGCTCTCTGCGGTGGCCCGGAGGTGATGCCGGGTCGTGATGAACCGTGGAGGATTCGGCTGCGTATCGAAGGCCGAAAAGTCTTTCCGATCGGGTGGTTCGTCGGCGGTGTCGGCGATGAGCCCGCTAGGATCATGAATCGCCCTCTTCGAGTCGTCGAAGGGGGATTGGATCGGTCCGGCCGGGCCGTTCAAATGCGTGGAACGTACGGCGATCCGATCGTGGGTCGTCCGGAGAATCGAACCAGATGAAGAGCAGCCTCAATTCGCTTCGTCAGCTCGCGGTGGTCACTCTGGGGCTGGTCACGGCCGTGGGTGCGAGCTTCGCGGTCGCCACCGAGCCCGCGCCCCCGAAGCGTGGTACGAACGTCCGGAAGGCACCCGCGGTGAAGACGTCGGCCGTGCGTACCGCGCGGCCAGCATCCACGGCTGCACCCACGCCGGCACCCGCGGCGGTGGTCCCGGTGACGGAACCGCTGGCGCTCTCGTTGGTACCGGCCTCGGACGGCGACATCCGCTTCAATCCCACACTGGCCCGGAATCTGACGGTCGGCGACGTGATCGCGATCGGAACCGGAATCGGGGTCACCGAACGGTACGAGATTCTGGATGCTCGACGGGAGCGAGGGCAGGACCGCTGGTGGCGGCTCGTTTCTCTGGATCACGCCGATGGCGTCGGAACCCTGGCCAGCCGCGGCGACATGTTTGCGGGTTGGTTGCAGTCACCGGCGTTCGGCGATGCGTTTGAATGGACGCTCGAGCCGATGGGCCGAGGTCGGATGCGTCCGACGGCCAAGGCATCGGACATGCCGGGTTGCGGCGGTACGTTGACCATGCCCGACGGCCCCGACGTCGAAACG
>CAJWFU010000217.1:0-5110 GCA_913031315.1 uncultured Phycisphaerae bacterium
AGTCCTCCCGAGGTCGCGAATTTTCGTGAATTGATGACTGCGGCGGCGACCGCCTCCGCGGCCGGATATCGGTTGCGATTGGTGGTGTCACCACGGGCTCGGGGAATCATCGAAGAGTCTGGCTGGCTCGCAGAGGCGGCGGTGGTTTTTCGCGGTCCGGGGATGTCGATGAGGATCGATGAACGGATTGATGAGCCCGGGCGGCTGGCGTCCGAAATCGATGTCATCGTGCAGCCGACGCCCCTCCATTCGAATGAGTCGCCTTCGATCCTCACTCTGCGGGCCTGGCTGGCCGCGGGGGTTCCGGCGATCTGCGCCCGCAACCGATCGGTGGAGGCTCTGGTGGAGGATGGAGTCGACGCCCGGTTGATCCGATCAGGCGATCGCAATGGTTTCGGACGGGCCATGCTTCGGCTCGCAGGTTCACCGTCCCTGGCCGTCGAGATGGGGCATGCGGCGGCAGCCCGTCACGGCCATCGCGGTCGAACGATCTCTTCGGGGCCCGATGATCAGGCCAGCGGAAGTTTGGCGGCGAGCCCCACGGCCGCTTCGCGGTAGAACGTCGCCAGAAGTCCGCGGTCCAGCGACATGCCTCTCAGGCGCGGTGCATCCAGCGGACCGTGTCCATTCGGGTCCACCAGCGCGAGGTCAGGATCGGCGATCGGGCTCTCGCCGTCATGATCGGTCTCCCAGAGCTTGCGCAGGGCCCAGTATCGGCTGGCATACAGGTCGAAAGCCTCTTCGCGGCTGCCTGCCTTTCTCGTCATCTCGGTGGCGGTATCTCCCTCCGCTCGGACGAGATGTTCGTCGAGGGTGACGATGTCGGAGCCGAAGAGAATTCGGCCTCGATGTCGAAGCATGAATGCCAGTACGTCCCGGGGCTCATGGCGAGAGATCTCGCGGACGATCCACTTGGTCGCACTCGCATCAAGGTGGAGATTCGGATGGCGGTTGAGAAGCCCGTCGAGAAATCCGAGATCCTCGGGCCAACCGCCCATGTGGGCGACGAGAAAAGGAACGGGGAAGTCGTCGAGAAGGATTTCCAGGGGTTCGTATTGGTCGGCCTTCGTCCCGTAGACCGAAGCATCGGCGTACTTGGTCTGGAACCAGGTATCCGGGTCGGCGACGTGGATCATGATGCCCATGCCGAGATCGCTTGCGACCTCCATTCCGGCTCGCCGAACGGGTCCGTCGAGCCGGAAGAGATCCGGATCACCGACTTCGCGTCCGACATCGATGATTCTCGGGGCGCACCAGAATTTGGCGAGTCGTGCGCCGAGTCGTCGGTAATCGATGATCCGCTGGGTGTAACCCTCCCCGTGGGCATTTCGACGATCCTGCGCACGAAAATCCGGGACCGCAATCGGTTCAAAACGCCCGTCGAGTCGATCTCGGACCGAATCGACGTCTTCCAGTGCGGTCATCGACCAGACGGATTCCACCCCGAACAGCGTCATCGCCTCGGCGAAGACGTCGACGGCATCACTGCCGTTGATGTGGCAGTGCGCGTCGATGATCGGCACCACGGGTGGATCGAAGCGCAGGGCCTCTGAACGGTAGTCGAGACCGAGTCGATTCGATGAATTGAGCGTGGGGGTCGGCATGCCGGAATGGTAGGTCGACAGACCGTTTCGGGGGCGTTGTTTCAGGCGGTGGCGCGTTTTCGGTTCGTCGGCGTGGAGTCCTCGGTCGGTTCGGCAAGAGCTTCTTCCGATCTCCCCGGGATGATCTTCCGATCTCGTGCGGAACTGTTCGGCTCGGCGGAGGCTGCAGGGAGCATGCCGGAGGTGATCACGCGGCCGATGTAGAGCTCGTAGTCCGACTCGATATCCAGGTGCCTCAGGAGGTCGCAGGCGAGCCAGGTGGCCCCGCACTGGGGAATCGGCTGCAGGTGTGATTCCTCAAGCGGAACCAAGGCGTGACCCAGGAACGGATCGTCGTCGAGAAGGTCCGCCGAGCGGGTGAAGAGACGGGTGATGATTCGATCCGAAGGGGCGAGTTCGCAGAGACCGAATCGGGCGGAGTCGCGAATCAGCGGACTGAGTACGTGCCCCTTCTTCACCGATACCGCGATGGTCGGGGGATCATCGGCGCAGTGCTGCACCCGATCCACCAGAAGTCCCTGTCGGGTTCCACCATGGCTGGCGGTGAGCAGGAAACGACCTCGTGGCAGCCTTTGAAGCACGTCTCGATGCTGTGACTGGTCTGAATCTTCGCATGTGGGGGCCTTCATGCGCATGGGCGGCAAACTCCAACGGGATAAACAGAATGCGGGAAGCTGGGACCACCGAGAGCAGTCGAGGGGGAAACGGACCGGTGGGAAGTCATCGGAAGTGGAGAGACAGTGGAAAGATGCACCCATCGGCGAAAAAGTCCATAAACCTTTCTTTCATAGGTGCTTATTGTCTTTGCCGGGCACTAAAAAGGCGAGGCGGGGGGTAAGAGTGGCTCAAAAAGAATCAAAAGTGGGGCAAAGTGTTGAAGAGTGGGGCGGGGTGGGGTATTGTCGGCGTGGAACGAGTCCTCTCCTCTCAGGAGTCACGATGCGTGTTTTTCTTCGGCCAGCACGAGCACACGATCGATGCGAAGCAGCGGCTGGCCGTGCCAGCGGCCATTCGCGACGTGCTCTCCGAGGAAACGCATGGGCTGGTCTTCTGGGCGGCACCTGGTCCCAATGGACACCTCTGGCTCTGGCCGGAGAAGACGTTCCAGCGATACGCCGCGAACCTCGAAGGCTCGCTGCTGCCCAATCAGGATTCAATGGACTACGAGCAGATGCTGTTCTCGAGGTCGCAGCGTTGCCCGCTCGACTCCGCCGGAAGAGTTCGTCTGCCCGAACGTCTGCTCGACGAGTATCAACTCTCCGGGAGTGTGATCGTGTTGGGAGTCAAGGACCACCTCGAAGTGGTCGACCCCGACGGCTGGAAGACGCTGCAGGACGCCAAGTGGTCCGATCCCGGACTGCTCGAACGGGCGAGGCAGGCCCATCAGGCGCTGCGAAAATCAGAGCAGGGGGGTGCGGTTTGAACACCGACTCCGCTTTGTTCGACCCGAAAGACGATGGCCAAGGATCGGCCGTCAATTTCGCCCTCGGCCCGCGGTCGAGTCGATGGCGAGACCAACGTGGGATGCGGCGTTCAAGGACGACCGCCGCAACCTGCATCTCGACTGCAGACATCGCGTCCATTTCGATGGATGGTGATGGGGCGCGTCCAGGGGGGCAACCTGAGCGCACCGGCCGGGTCAAGGATGATCCGGTGTTTTGTGGGCCGCATGGCAAGGATGCTCGCGGCCAGGGAAGTCCCTAGGACTTCCGACGCCCTCGACCCGGTCCTCCTGGATCGAGGGCATTCGGCCTTTGAGCGGGGGCTCAGTGGCTGCTTCGCTTCGTCGCCCGCGTCGTCGTCAGACGGCGCGGGCGTTTTTTCGGCCCGACCGGAATCGGTCGCCGGGGATCATGGAAAGTCTCGGTCGCGTCCGAGTGAAAGGCCTGATGTCGACGGTCCGACGTCAGCCTTCCGAAGCGGGCCGGATCTTGCCGGCGACCGGGGGGGCTTCGTCATCGGCGACGATCTGCTCGGCAATCTCTCGCCGGTGCACATCGACCTCTCGGGGAAATTCAAAGGCGAGGCGAACACGATCACCCTTGATCACCGCGACCCTCACCACGCCAAGCGGGGAGGACGGATCACCGATGACTACTTCTTCGCCTTCGCGTCGGGTGATGACCAGCATCGCCGGGGCCTCCTGCCTGTCACCGCTTCGGGGTCGTCGTCTTGGCGATCGAAAACCGTGTTCGATACGCCGGGTCAATTTCGTGAACCATGGACTTCGGTCGAAGTCGGCTTCGAACTGACAGGACAAAGCGGTCAGCCGAGATCATTCGGCCATCCGGAGTCTATCCCAAGAATGGAATCTGAAGAAGGGGAAATTTCGACCGTCTCTGGAGGACCGCCCGTTCAATCCACGGCGATGACCGCGGTGACCTCGGGAACCCGATCGCGCAGATTCCGCGCAATTCCGTCGCGAAGCGTGATTTCGCTCGAAGGGCAGCCAATACAGGCACCAAGAAAGCGGATTTTAACCGTTCCGTCTGCTTCTACGGCGACGAGTTTGATGTCTCCACCGTCTTCTTGAACCGCCGGGCGAATCAACTCAAGAACCTGGGCAACCCTTTTTTCGAGGGATGGCAGATTCGAGTCGGAATCGTCGGCAGAATCGGGGGGGTTGGAATCGTGGTCTGAGTCGGTCATGGGCTTCCGGAATGCGGTTCAGATCAGCTGAATGGATCTTGGGTCGCGGACATCGAACCAGTTGGATCGTGTTCCGTGACCGCGATGATATAGAGTCGATCGCAGGCGGAATGGTATCCGTCCCGGATCCTCTGGTGTTCCTCGGGCATTGTCTGCCCGAAATCGCCGGAACGTCGGCAAGGAGGCCGCCGTGTTCGATGCTCGCGCTCATGCTTCGAGATTTTCCGTCAAAGGTGTCGGGGCGGCGGGAATCACCGCTTCAGGGCTTCTGGCGACCTTCTTACTCACGGTTTTCCTGGGCTGCGGGGGGCAATCGGTCACCGATCCCGCTCGGGTGCTTTCGGACACCTCCGAGGTGCCCGCGCGTCATGCCGCCGCGATCGGCATGGCGGAAGGCATTCTTGGGCAGGAAGAGACGATCCGGCTCCTCAGGCGAATGATCGTGTCGGACGGCTACGCCTTGGAAAGCAGGGAAGCAGCCTGGAAGACGCTGGAACGGCTCGATCGACCTCAACTGGCTCGATTGCTGGAGCTGAATCTGCCTCGCCTTTCCGCCCCGCGATGGCGGACTCGGATCTGTGAACTCATCGCCGAAGAGGTCTGGATTGAAATGACCCCGACACTCATTCGAGCCTGGGCACGGAAGATGCCTGGTTTCCTGGGTGATCCGGCCGACCGGCCGGAGCGACTGGCGCTGATCGAGATGTACGGGGAAACCCAACTTCCCAAGGTTCTGGTTCAGGTGATGTTGGATGCCGATCCGGTGGTCGCCGCCAATCTCCGTGCTCGTTGTTGGGAACTTCTGGTGGCTGAAGGTCGTCTCGAGGTCGTGGTCGATCTTCTGAAGAATGCCGATG
>CAJWFU010000218.1:0-5073 GCA_913031315.1 uncultured Phycisphaerae bacterium
AACAAAACTCGGCTTACAGCTCGTCACAGTCCAACGCTCCGACCCCTCGGGGTCGGAGCGTTCTTGGTGGGCGTCTATTTTGAACCGCCTCAACCGGCTTGGGACCCGTATCGGCATCGGGATCGGCGAAAACGTCCGTTTCGCAGGATCCCTTTCGCAACTCGCTTCGTATACAGAGTTTCGAACTCGATACCACTGTCCCTAGTGGATGGGGTCTCTACCGACCACTGAATGTAGTTTGCGAAAAATGAGTGTTTCAATCTTGCCTTCGAGCAGGATCCCGAGACAATCTAAACAAGTTGGTCGAGCACCAGCTTGGGGAAGAAAACCCTTCCTGACAACTCGGATGGATGGTTTTGACAAGACCGAAGGTGGCCACGACACGCTGGGGCCGATTTCGGAAAGTGAAGTCTCGGAAGCAGGATGTTTTTCCGAGAACCGGCCTCTACCCGGATCGAGGTCGGACCATCGGGCGAAGGATCGTGCACGGCTCAGGTCAGCACGGCAAGGCCCGGATGTGGATCCGAATTAGATAAGAAACGACTGTTTTTGGATCAAAGTCACGCTCGAACACGGTTAGGTTCGATTCTCTCAGGCAGGCCAGCAGACGAACAGTTCTCCTGGACACCCTGAACGGATGAGACCGAAGTCTCGCTCGGGCAAAGATTGGTCTTCAGGCATCTCGGCGGACGACATGGATCGTTCCGTCGGCCGAGAACGCCGCCCCTGGGACATGGCCAGACGCCATTTCCCATCTTCATGCGAATGGATCGTCCATTCGTATTCCGCCGGTGTCGGTTGAAAAGTCCACGAGGCTTTTCCTTCGGCATCGGACCGACCGGTGAAAATGGCCTGAAAAGGCTGGGAAGGACCCATCACCATGTCGCTCGCGTCGAGCAAGTCCACGTCACTTCAGGCCTACACCATGTTGGTCTATCGGAAGCCCCTGCATCCCGAGTTCTTCGGGATCGAAGGGCGGCGTCGAATAGATCAGGATGACTTTGAATTCGAAGGCTGGATCTTCCCGGGCGGTCAGGTCGCCCGTTTCCAGTCAGGGAACGTGACGGTCTGTGAGGTCGTCACCGATCAGGTCGAGAATCTTCCCGAAAAGGGCCTCGCCGCCAATCTCCCGTGTGCGGGAGAGCGCGATTACGAGAACACCTTCGGGGATCTCGTGACCTACATGACGACCATGCAGACCGAGACCCTTTCGGAACACCTTTACGAGTCGACCTACCGCGAGATGGTCGACCACGCCCGGATCTCCAACTCTTTGGTGTTCATGCCGGAGCGTGGGCATTCACGGCCCGAACTTTCGCTGCTGGACATGCAGCGATACCGAACGGAAGTCCACGTCCAGGGCTATCACCTCCGTGCTGATTGCGGGCTCGTCCTTCGGACGCAGTCTCTCTTCAAGCTCGGGGTTGAAGAAGAGTCGGAAGAAGAGTGATTCATTTCCCGGTTCCCACGGTGGAATCGGGGCCAGATCGACCGCACTCGGCGGCCGGACTCCTCGCGGAGCCTGGTCGCCGGGTCGCTTTTTGGCCGATCCCATGCGCTCCTCGGGGTGAGTTAGGATTCGAGACATGACCGTGGACCCTCGAATCCTCAAGCGAGCCGCCCGAGCGATGGTCGAGAGCGATCTTCTGCTGGGGCTGGATGCCGTCCCGCTCGGCGACCTGCCGTCGGTCTCAGCCGTCCCAGCCCCGTCAAGCCCGAACGCAGACCCGAGGGAGGAAGCACCGGGCGGCGTTTCGGAGATGGTCGGAGGCGCCGATTCGCTCACGCCTGCGATGGATGCCGACTCGCTGGGGCCGGATGCCGGCTCGCGACTCGAGGAATTGGAACGTCGGCATGCCGCGGGCTGCCCGCATTGCACGGGGTCCACCACCCATCACGCGATGGTGTTCGGGGAAGGCGATCCGGATGCGGGGGTCATGTTCGTGGGCGAAGCGCCTGGAGCCGAGGAGGATCAGGTCGGCCGGCCGTTCGTCGGACGGGCGGGCCAACTCCTCGATCGCATGATCGATTCGGTGGGGTTGTCCCGGTCGGCGGTCTACGTCGCCAATGTCATGAAGGTCCGGCCGCCGGAGAATCGAACCCCACGCCCAGAAGAGTGCCGGATCTGTGGGCCATGGCTGCTGACTCAGATCGCGGTGGTCAGGCCCCGAGTGATCGTCACCCTCGGCGCGACGCCCACCAGGTATCTGCTTCGAACCTCGACCGGAATCACTCGGTTGCGAGGCGGGCGGTTCGACATCGAGGTCGGACGGGTCTCGTATCCGGTCGTGCCGACATTCCACCCGGCCTACGTGTTGCGGCAATACACGACGGAAGTTCGACGTGCGGTCTGGGAGGACCTCAAACAGGCGGTGACGATCTCGGGCGAGTGAGGAGCACCGGCTGCCGGCCCGCCTCACGAAGAAGGCGATTTCAATTCCGCGGGGTGATCGCCGGGACTGTCGAGGACGATGGTGATCGGACCGTCGTTTTCCAGACGAACGAGCATCGAGGCGCCGAATTCCCCGGTTTGCACCGGCAGGCCATGGCCTCGAAGCAATTCCGCGGTTCGGTCCACCAGCGGACGGGCGAGGTTCGGGGGGGCGGCGTTGATGAAGCTGGGACGGTTTCCCTCGCTGGTGTCGGCACACAACGTGAACTGACTGACCAGCAGCACGCTGCCACCGGTGTCGAGCACGCTTTGATTCATTCGGCCGTCTTCATCCGTGAAGATCCGCAGTTTCGCGATCTTCCTGGCGGTCCAGTGGGCCTGTTCCTCGGAGTCTCCCTGCGAGACCCCCAGCAGGACGAGGAGGCCCGCATCGATCGCGCCGACGATTCTCTCGTCGACTTCGACGCTTGCGGAAGAGACTCTCTGGATGACACTCCGCATCGCGGTGCTCAGTCGCTCAGGAGGGCGATCGCGGCGACGGAGACCATCGCCGTGCCCTGATCATCCACGGCCTGCCGGTAGTCCACGAGTTCGATTTCCGCAGGTTGGGCGAGGGCCGCGGTCGCGGTCATGTTTCCGATCGAGCACCAGCGGGTGGGATTCTTGCACCACTCCATCGCTTCGAGGAACGAGGTGGTGTCGTTGGTGATGAACTTCGCAAGGTGCTCGCGGTCGTGGCGTTCAACCTCGACGCGGCGAGCGTCGTCGACCGGCTTGGGTTCCCCGAAATTCGGTCCGACGTGCGAGAGATCCGCCGACGAGACGAAGAAGGTTCGGCCGCCGGCTTCATCGAGTGAAGCCTTCAGTGCGGCGATGAATTCCTCGTAGGAGACTCGTTCGCCATCATCCGCGATCATCGGCTGAAGAGGATCAGGGAGCAGGGCGGCGACCACCGGTACGTCTCCGAAGAGGTGCTGGATCCACGGGAGGTGCAGCTCGATCGAGTGCTCCGGAAGGAGATCGAGCTGGTCCTTGAAGAGTCGGTCTCCCAGTCTCTGACGGAGGGCTGCGGTGATCGTGGTGTCGGGTGACACGCGACCCAGCGGGGTGTCGAATCCATGGTTGGACATGATGACGCCATCGCCCAGGCCGAAGTGGTTGGTTCCGAGGACGACGACGCGGTCCGGCGCCGGGGTATCGACCCAGGCGCGGTAGCCGCCGGCATAGACGGCGGAGCCGCGGGGGTAGTCGAGGTGGGGAACGACCAGGCCGATCACCGGCTGGTCGAACTCGGGATCCTCGGCGTCCTCAAGCCAGGCCTGAAGCTGTCGACTGGCGAGGTCTTGAGCCCATTCGGCCTGCGCGGACTGTTCTTCCGGGGGTTGGCTTCCGCCCATGGACTGATGGGCGATCTGAACCAGGGAGATCGACGCTCGCGGTGGAAAGGCGCCGGTCTCGTTCAACTTTTCCGCGATCTGCTTCTCGAATCCTTCAAAGGTCGGTCCCCAGAGAAGACCGAACTTGTCCATCTGCTCGGCGAGGCCCGCCACCTGGGTGGCCGCTCGCTCCAGGTTCTGCTGCCGTTCCGGATCATCCTCCCGGATGAGCCTGGAGGCGATGTCATCGATCGAGAGGCTCCCGTCGAAGAATTGCAGGACGCCCATGGCCTGGGGGGGCACCAGCATCGTCTGCTGGACGAGCATGGAGGGGTCCCGTAGGGCGATGAACTGCTTCCCCTCGTTCTGGACCGGCATTGGCTGGACCGGGCGGGCGTGGGGGCGGAGAAGATGATCGGCGGTGGTGGTAGGTTCGGACATGGTGCGAAAGTGTACCCACCTCTCGGGAGGGACCTTGGTTCTCCTCAAACGAAGATTTCAGACTCCTGTGGAGCCGGCTGGATTCAGGCCGCCCTCGGCGAGTATCATGTTCTGGGTGTTTCCGGACTTGCCGAGGCAGTTGGCTCTTCCGGAAGCCCGTTCCGTTCACCGGGCCGGAATTCGTTCGATCCTGACCGAAGAACATCCGAGGGAATCGATTCGGCGGTCGTCCGTCGCAACAATGCAACGCTTCGCACGTTCCGTTCGTATCAACCCAGCGCCAACAGCCTGCCTTCTGGCATCGAACCACGAGACCACCACATGAAGACTTCAGATTTGACACTTCCGCGTGTCGCCGCCCCGGCCGTTCTGCTTCTCGCCCTCGCGGCGTGCGACGGCGGCAAGGACCCGCAGCCCGCCGCCCAGACCCCGGCCAGCGAAGCTGCCACGGCGGCCACCAGCCCGAAGGCGACCACCGACCAGCAGGTCGCCGGGGAGGCATCGGGCTTCAGTTCCGCGACCTCGAACGCTTCCAAGTCGGGCTCGGCGTCTGCCAGTCCCGTCTCATCGGCTCCCAAGGCGCCGAAGTCGAAGGCCAGTGCCACCGTGAAGGGATTGTCCACGGCGGCTGATGCACGCAATGCCGCGGTCAAGGGGCCGTCGCGTCCGAATGAAGCCGCGGTGACAGTGGTCTTCGAACCCGAGACTCTCGACCTTGGAATGATGCAGCCCGGAGTCCCCAAGACCGGCATCGTCAAGTTGACCAACAACGGCAACGCCGCGGTCCAGATCAAGAAGGCGGTCGCCAGTTGCGGCTGCACGACTCCGAACTGGCCACGGGAACCGATCCTCGCGGGCGAAACC
>CAJWFU010000219.1:0-5072 GCA_913031315.1 uncultured Phycisphaerae bacterium
CGAGACCGGCGATTGGCCGAAGCCGGATGGACGGTGATCCGGGTTCCAACAGCGGAGGTCCGCGAGCTGGCCGGACCCGCCATCGATCCCGCCGCACCGACGCCGTCGGACCCGGCGGATCTGAGCGAGGTCGCAAGGATGTCGCTCGAAGATTTCTCCGAGCTTTCGGAACACCTCGAGAAACTGGCGCTCCAACCACTCGACCTTGCGATCGTCATCGATTGCACCGCAAGCATGAGCGGTGAGATCGCGGATGCGCAGGGCGGCGTCGATGATCTCATGCGATTCGTGGGCGACGTCGCCGGAGGCATTCGAGTCGGAGTCGCTGGATATCGGGACCGACGCGAGAAGTTCGAGAAGATCGGCTGGGACTTCACTTCCTCGATCGAAGAGGCCCGCGGAAACCTCTGGCGGCTGAACGCGGAAGGTGGCGGCGACCGCCCCGAACTCGTGGACCAGGGCCTCAAGCTCGCGTACCAACGATTCTCCTGGAATCCAACCCGTCGTGGCGTGCTGGTTCTCGTGGGTGATGCACCCCCGCATCCCGGCTGGGGGAAAGCCTGCATCGATCTCGCCCGGACGGCCCGAAACCGTGGAGTCACGACCCATGTCGTCGGATGCGATCCTTCCATCAAGGATGTGGATGAACCCGAAGAACGATCCACGACCGATGAATTGGAGATCGAAGACGGACCTGATCGCCTGAAAGGCATCGCTCGCCGCCGGCGAAGCCGAACGCGTGAGGCGATCGAGTTCTTCCCGGAGATCGCAGCCGCCGGAGGCGGACGGGTGGTCAATCTCTCCCGCGATGAACGCCTGGTCCCGGAGATCGCCGGGCTGGTGGTGGGGACCGACTTCGAAGCCCCGATGATCGAGTTCTTCCAGGTCTACATGGCCTTGTGCCGCTGACCGCCGAACGGCCGGGCCACGAAGAAACTCATTCGGCCCCGTCGGCCGCCTTCATCAAGACCCAGGCCTGCTCGAGGATCTCCCGGACGTTCACTCCGGTCGCACCACTGGCCACTACGACCTCATCAACCTCCACCCCGATCGCATGCGCGGTTCGCCGGACCAGGGCTTCCTGCTCGTCCGGATCGATGAGATCGATCTTGTTGAACACGAGAACTTCGGGCTTCTCGGCCAGCGAACCACTGAAGGCGTGCAATTCACGGCGAATCACTTCATGGTTGTGAACCGGATCACTCTCGTCCATCGGAGCGAGATCCACGAGGTGGACGATGACCTTCGTCCGTTCGATGTGCTTCAGGAAGTCATGGCCCAGGCCCGCTCCGCCGGCGGCACCCTCGATCAGACCGGGAATGTCAGCGACCACGAGGCGTCGATCACCGGGAAGTTCCGCGATACCCGGCTGAGGCACCAGGGTGGTGAACGGATAATTGGCGACCTTCGGCCGAGCCTTGCTGATGGTGGAAAGCAGCGTGGATTTCCCCGCGTTTGGCAGGCCTACCAGCCCGACATCCGCGATCAGCTTGAGTTCGAGCAGCAAGGTCCGCTCGATCACCGGCTCGCCGGGGGTGGATTCACGAGGCGTCTGATGCGTGGCGCTCTTGAAATGCTCGTTGCCGAAACCACCTCGACCTCCCGGAGCGACCACGACCTCCTGTCCGGGCTCATCGAGATCGGCAATGATCTCTTCGGTTTCCTGGTCTCGAATCTGGGTTCCGATCGGAACCCGGACCCGCTTGTCCGTTCCGTCACGACCATGCTTGCTCGAACCGGACCCCTGCTGCCCGTGCTCGGCGAAGAAGTGCGGGGCGTATCGGAACGGAAGCAGGGTGTCCAGATGCGGATCCGCGATGAGGACGACGCTCCCACCATGTCCTCCATCGCCACCGTCGGGGCCTCCCTTGGGAACGTACTTCTCACGCCGAAGACTGACACAGCCATCGCCGCCCTTCCCACTTCGGACGAAGATCTTGGCTTCATCTAGCAGATGCATGGGCAGAATCCAGGAGGCGTGAAATCAGGCGGGATGAAAAGACGCCTCAGGCCGTGGCCCGAGGCGTCGAGATCGTATCGGTGAGTCCGGCCCGAGGCATCGGGCGGAAGACATCAGTTCCGGGCGGCGATGGCCTTGTCGACCACTTCGTACCGCGGCACGGAAGGATCGGCCGGAACCACATCGACGAAACGGCCGCGGAAGCGAACGGTGCCTTCGACGCGAGCCATCAGAGTGTCATCCTTGCATCGCTGCACGAGATACCCGGGCTTGAAGTGGGTTCCGCACTGACGAACGATGATCGACCCGGCCTTGGCGGACTGACCACCATAGAGCTTGACGCCACGGTACTGGGCGTTCGAGTCGCGACCGTTCTTGGACGATCCCTGGCCCTTCTTATGTGCCATGACTGGCTCCGATCGATGCAGCGTCCGGATGGGACGCAGAGGGTTTGACTGAAAAGCGACGGGCTTCCGTCGCCGAGGATCGAGGAGTATACCTCGACCTCGATGGGGTTCAAGCACCCCGTTCGGCCATCTCCGTCACCTTCCCATGGGAAAATGACGATTCCGGCCAGTTGAATCAGCGATAGATCCAGCAACCGGCGGACTTGCCACCGATCTGGAACTCGTTTTCGCACTCGGGGCCACGACGATTGGCCCGCGGAATCAGTGCCAGGGGATCGGAGCCACGAGCCTCGGGGTCGCCCGGGACCTCGTACTCGCGCCGAAGCGTCCGATACAACGAAACCGGTTCACCGGATCCGTGGTGCTTCACCACCTTGCGGTCACTCGACAGGCCCCGGATGAACAGGGTGATCTCGGTCACGTCCTGATCTTCGGCGGGCCACATGGCGATGCCGGTCCGAGCGTTCTCCCGGCCGACTCGAAGGTCACCGATGATCCGGTTCTGATCTTCGAGGAGCGGATCACCGAGCAGGCGACGGACCTGGCCGACGGCCCGCGTGGGAACACCACGACCGGAGCGAAGAACCTCACCCGAATCGAGAAAGAGCTCGATTTTCGGCGCAAAGATCAAATCGCGGTTGGTCAGGTTCGTCACCGTGTAGGTGAAGTACCAGTAGTGACGGCCATCTGTCGGATCGACGTACAGCCGGAGATCGCCCGGCTTGAAGTCGATCTCCCAGCCGGGGCCGGAAGCCACGACTGGAGCTGGCGACGGAGCAGCGAATGATGCAGCAGAGAGCATCATGACGGAAAGCAGGGCCGCGACGGCCGTACCTATGAATCGAATCTTGAGCATCGTTGCGGGACCTCCCAGTATCGGAACGCCGAGTGTAGCAGGATCCATCCCCGATCATGTCCGCCGGAACCCCCGAAGGGTTCCCGGCTCGGGTAGGTTTCTCTCGATGCGTCAGCCCTACCATCCTGCTCCGCCCCCCGCCGGCCGTCGTTTTGATCGGATCGGCCGGGATCGACTCGAAGACGCCGTCCGGGTTCTCGTTCGGGGAGATCGGGCCGCTGCCGCCAGATTCCTCGATTTCGCCGAGTCCACCAAGCTGTGCCTCGATCATGTCTGGGCCATGCTGGACAAGAAGGACCAGATCCACGCCACCGTTCTGGCCGCGCCCTCGACCGGCCGGACTGCCGTGCTCTTCGCGAGCCGGGCCAAGGTCCCGGCCCTGGTGCCGGCCATCGGAGGCCTCGTGGACGCCGCGGTCCGTGGCCTCCGAACCACCGACGTGGCGATGGCCCAGGCCCTGGTGGACCCCGGTGACGGCAGCGAAGAGCGGCTCTTCATCGCCGGCGGCTTCCAGAAGCTGGCGGAACTCGACTATCTCGAGCGACCGGTTCCGCGATTCGGTTCCATCGCCCCGCCCCCATTTCCGGACGGGGTCTCGATAGCCCCGTGGGATCCGAACGATCGCCCGATGCTGATCGGGCTGCTCGAGCGAACCTACGAGCACACCCTCGACTGCCCCGGCCTGGCCGGGCTTCGTCGAACCGAGGACATCCTCGCAGGGCATCTGGCCTCAGGAACCCCGATTCCTGAATGGTGGCACATCCTCCGAATCGACGATCGGCCGGAAGGCGCGTTGCTGTTCAACCGTGGTGCCGATGCGCAAAACCTTGAACTGGTCTACCTCGGACTGACCCCGGCAGCTCGCGGAAAAGGACTTGGACGAACCCTCTTGACACAGGGACTTTCTCTCCTCGACGGTGATGCAGCACGAACGATCGTGCTTGCCGTGGACCGCGCAAACCACCCGGCCACGGGGCTCTATCGTCGCGCGGGGTTTCGGTTCTCCGTGCGACGAAACGCGTTGGTCCGACCCGTCGTCGACGGCGAAAACTAGTCGTCCACACTTTTCCACAGGTCGACGCCGACGAGAGGCAAACCCGGTGGATTACTTTTTTTCGTGTTCCGTGATCCCGCATGAATCAAGGGATTCGAATCAGAACCACTCGGTGATCGCGAACACAAACGACAGAGACCGGACGAGACGGCGTTATCTTGGGACCATCGCTCAAGGATGAGCGACTCCCCCCCGCCGCATCGCTCGAACCGATCGATTCACGATCGCTTCGAACCGTTCGGCCACGGGACGTTGGACGAGCCCGATGATATTCGGGACGAGAGTAGTTCTGCCCTCTCGCCCGGCCGCCCATCTGGTCCGTCCCTTCGGCTTCCCCCCTCGGGGGGATGAACCGGAACGGATTCCAGCCAAAACCTGAGATCGATGACCACGCCGAACCAGCGGTGGCGCGATCGATATGTCGCCAGGGTCGATCGGGAGCCTCACCGCCCCGACGAGACCACGGCCGCTGAACGACCGTCCGAACCATGGGAACCGTTCCAATGAAGACCTGCCTCAACGACACCGTGAAAATGACCCCGAGCCGGAACGCCGCCACCTCGGGGGACGAGACCGTCCCGGCCACCCTGCCGGAGCGAATCGGACGAGAGATCGCACGCCGAGTGGGTCCGCGTCGCTGGGACATGTGGTTCGACAGCACCACCGATTTCGTGGTCGAGGACGGCTCCCTGCGAATCGATGCGGACAGCCGATTCGTCGCGGACTGGATCGAACGCCATTTCCGTGACGCGATCCAGAATGCCGCCCGGGCCGAGCTGGGCGACACCGCCCAGG
>CAJWFU010000220.1:0-5065 GCA_913031315.1 uncultured Phycisphaerae bacterium
GTCGAGAACCCTCAGGACGTGGTCAAGGTCGGCGAAGAAGTCGACGTCAAGATCCTCCGCGTCGACATCGACGACCGGAAGATCGGACTCAGCCTCAAGCGTGCCCAGTGGGGTACCAACGACACCACCGACTACTCCGGTGGTGGCGCCGAGGACGGCTTCGAAGGCCAGTCGCCCAAGCGTGGCGGCATGGACAGTCACGGTGCGATGGGTACGGACAAGATTCAGTTCTGACCGTTTTTCCACCAGCCACACGTCAACGAACACGCGGGCCCGTTCTCATTGGACGGGCCCGCGTCACGTTTGGCACGAGAAGCCACCGGTGGCATGGATGCGGTGATTCCATCCGAAGCCAGGGGGAGTCATGATTGTTGGAGCCGGGTTCCGGTCACACCGACGTTTTTCAACACATGGCGATGAAGGTGAGGCAGGTGAGGATGAGCATCCGGCGGCGATGCGATGAGATGTTGAGCAGCTGATTTGCGAGCATGGCGTATTCTCCGATCTTTGAATGTCTGCTCAACCATGCCCTCGCCCTCGTCCTTCGCAACTCGGTCTCCCTCTTGATGACCGAAGAAGTCGTTTCATGACCCGCACAGACCACACTCCGTCATCCTCTCCCGCCCGGCCTGCCCCCCATCTGGATCCAGGAAGCGTTTTCCCGTGGTTTTCCCGGACGCTGCCGCTGATTCTCGCGACGCTATGGATATTCGGAAGTTCGTCCGGCATCGCGAGCCCCCCGGGACTGGATGTGGCCTTGCCGGCCTGGTTCGAGGTGCGACACTGGCTCGATGACGGCGACTTCCCCGAAACCGGCACGCCCGCTTCGGAAATCCTGATCGAAGAGGCGTCCGCCACCGGTGTGATTCTTCGCCTCGATGGTCGCATCGTCGGTCGCGGTCTGGACCTGATCTCGGATGCCGGCATGATTCGCCGGGCGGCTGGCCGGGCCTATTCCCAGGCCCTTGGAGACCGAGTGATTCGAGATCTCCCGGATGCGTTCCGCCGGGAAGTGGGATCTCGCCTGACCCTCGAACTTGAACTTGCAGGGCCGCGTTCGAATCTGGTGGCCGGCTCGCTCGCGGCCGCGGCGGCCCGCATTCGACCAGGAGTCGATGGGATCGCGATCACTCGAGGCGACGAGGTCGCGATCTCCCTCCCCGGACGCCAACTGGCGACCGGGACGGCCGACGCCACCGCGTCGACGCTTCTCCGACTCATCGACGAACTGGGGCTTCCACCTCGGGACCTCGAACAACTGCGTCAGCTCGATGCCATTCAACTCCAGTACTTTCAAACCCTCCGCATCGGGCAGGCGGCCCCCGGTCGAGAACCCGGCCTTCGAACCCGCAGTGGCGCCGTGATTCCAAGGATGAACATCGACGAAGCCCTGATCCAGACGGTTCAGGATCGATTGGCGGATCGCTTGCGACGTTGGCGACCGGCAACCGACCCGCGAGCCGAACCCGGGGATGATTCACGACGCCCATGGCTTGGTGACCATGATCCCGTTGGAAACCGACACCAGCCACTGGAAGCACCCTGGCGTGATCGCCTGCTCGGTATCCGAGCGTTGGCCGCCCTTGCTCCCGGAGAAATCGAAGAGACCGACCTGATTCTTCCGGACGAAGAATCGCTTGACGCTGAAATCGTGGACCTCGGTCTTCTGGCATCGACCGAAGCCGGACGCCCCGAAGCCATCGCGGCCTGGCTTGCCGCCAGCGAGCGATTCCCCCCCGACGATTCGAGCCTGGGCCTGGCCCGTCGAGCCGCCGCCCTGGGATCGGTCGACGAAGAATTGTTCTCGAATCAGAGGATGGAAACCGCACACGCCGACGCCTGGTCGGCCTGCCGAAATGCCTCCGACATCATCGCGGCCTTCGACTGGCTGGCTCTCGCGGAACACGAACTGACCATTCGTCGAAATGACCGACCGAGTGAACGTGCGACGTCGTTGCGGGCGGTTCGGGATGCCCTGCTCATCCGCCAGATCGATCAGAACACCAGGGATGACGACGGCGGCATCCCTCTCCGCCGAAGCGGAGTGGAAATCGTCGATGCCCGAAATCTGAGACTGATGCTGGCAATCGCGATCATCAACGACCTTCCCGGCGATGATGATGCCGGCCGGAACCGGAGCCGACGAGGCCTCCGAGGATTGTTTCGCCTGGTCAGGCAATTGATGCTCGACGACGAACAAGCCGCGGACCTGCTCGGCGGTCGAACGGCCACCGGGGGTGTCTCCTCCGGGCTCTACGAGCCCCGCCAGCCGCTCGCAGCCACCGCGACCGCCATTCTCGCCATCGACCGCCTGAAGCCTCGTTCGGACGGGAGGGACGCCTCTGGCGGTTCCCAGGGGCCGCCCGACCCCGCACCAACGCCATGAAATCAGGTCCGAAACATTTGGCGGATCAAAAGAGCGCGAAATGCGGGAATTCGGAGGGATCCGATTTCAGGATCCGATCCGTATACTCAAGTCGAGGTCGGACTGGCCGAGTGGCCGCCTCAGTTTCGATCAGATGCCGAACTTGTGAACCGGAGCCAAACTGATGTCTCGACGACGCCTTCTGAACCGTGAACGAATCATCACGTCGTGCCTCGGTGGCTGCGTGGCGGTTTCCATGTTCGCGACCCCGAACGCCTCCGCCCAGAATCTCTCCGACCGCATCGCTGAAGTCGCCCGGCAAAGGCAAGCTTCGGCTTCCCGCGACGACACACAGGCCGGCTTGCTGGGCGCCCTCCTCTACACCGACATCAGCGTCGATTTCGACGAGACCTCAGCGCGGGAGGCCTTCGCCTACTTGAAGCAGATCCTCGGCCGAGAAATCATCGTCCGCTACAACGACAGCCGAAGCGGCCTGGGCATCGACCCCGACACCCCGATCACCCTCAAGGTCACCGGCAAGCCCGCGTTGACCGTGATCGAGCGAATCCTCGAACAGTGCGGGGATCTTGATCCGTGCACCTGGCAGCTCCGCAAGGGCTACATCGAAATCGGCACCAAGGAACGACTGTCCGTTCCTGCGGCCAGAGTGCTTCGCATGTATCCCGTCAAGGACCTGCTGTTCGACGTCCCGATGTTCGACAACGCCCCGGAATTCGACCTCAACAGTTCGCTCTCCCAAGGCGGCGGCGGCGGAGGCGGCGGCGGCGGTGGTGGCGGCTTCGGAGGCGGTGGTGGCGGCGGCGGCTTTGGCGGTGGTGGCGGCGGAGGCGGCGGAGGCGGTGGCGGAGCCGGCGGCGGTGGCGGCGGCGGTGCCCCCTTCGGCGAGCCCGGCGAAGAACCCGACCGACTGAGCGAAGACGAGAAGGTCCAGCAGATCGTCGACATCATTCTCGAGACGGTCGAACCTGATGCCTGGCTGGACAATGGTGGCGACACCGCCTCCATCCGCTACTACGAAGGCGTCATCATCATCCGCGCCCCCGACTATATTCAGCGGCAAATCGGCGGTTATCCGTTCGCCCCGAGCCGTAAGCGAAGTGCTCCGGCCCGTCCTCGGGCCTCGGCGACCGGCACCACGGCAACGACCACCGTCTCCCGAACCGTGATCGACCGGCGGTACGTCACATTCACCGCGCCGATCTCCATCATCGAGAACGTCTCGTTTGATTCCGTGAAGGTCACCGGATCCACCGGGGGCTGAGAAACCGGAGGAACATCGTGATGCACAAGTTGCCCATCGCCGGCCCGGTAGCCGTGGCGTTGTTCTTCGGTACGCTCGCCACGACCGCAAGCCCCCTTGACGACCCCCCCGATCGGACACCGCAAGTCCGGATCACCGAAAGCGGACCCGCGGCGAACTCCACGCTTTCCATCGCTCGGGACAGCCGTGAAATCCATGGGCGACTCGTCGCAAGCCGACTGGACATCGACTGCGTGGACGCCGCCCCGAGAACGGTTCGACGCCAATTCGCCACCGCCCTCGGGCTGAACCTCGTCGATCATTTCCCTCGCGCCGAGGAAGTACCGATTCGAATCGATGTCTCCCTGCGCGATGTCACGGCCGTCGACGCCCTGGAGACCATTCTCGGCTTCTCCTTCACGACCGGCCGCCCGACCTGGCAGGTACGAGAGGGAATCCTCGAGGTGGGCCCGCGAAGAATCCTCGCCACCCGGACCATGCCCGTCACTCGAGTGATCGACGTCACGGATCTGCTGCTTGAACCCCCCTACTTCGTTCCTCCCGACTCGGTCCGCATGGGGCTCGGTCTCGGTGATCCGGACCCGGAATCAAAGACGATTCGCAAGAATCCACTCGAGATCGGAGCCGAGCTGGTTCGTTCGATCGTCGACGCCGTGGAGCCGGATGCCTGGAGCCCCCTGACCGACGAGGATCGAATCTCCGGGCTTCCCGATCCGATCGACCCAAGAGATCCACTGGGCGGTAGGAACCTCGACCCTCGAAAAATCGATCCCATCACCGGTTCGCGAGCACCCATCTTCGTGAAGGGGCGGTGGGCCACGATCCGACTGCAGGGAAACCGACTCGTGGTGCGAGCTCCGGCATTCGTGATGCGAGGCATCACCGGTTTGCCGACCCCGAGAACCGCTGGAGGCCGCTGAGCACCCATCGATCGCCGACTCGGGGTAGATTCCGGCCAACGTGTCCGATTCCTCCCCTTTGAACGAACACCCGCCGCCGCCTTCACCCGGTTCCTTCCGAATCGTGGGCCTCGTGGTCGGCGCCGCGATGTTGGTGATGGCTTTCGCCATTCCTGCCGCGTTCTGGATCGATTGGTTCCAACATCCGATCCGGGTCGAACGCATGGGCCGGATCCCGGAAACCACCGTGGCTGGCGTGGCCGTGCTTCGGATCGCCCTGGTGCTGGCGGCCGTCACCTGGATCCTGATTTCGATCACCCTCGGACCAATTCAACGCCGACATCCCCAGCCGGGGTACGAGTCTGAAGCGACCACCGGCCGCGGCACGCTTGCGATCCTCGTGGCCGCCATCGCGATCGGCCTGATCCTTCGCGGAATCAGACTCCAGGAAAGCCTTTGGTACGACGAGATCGCGGCCATGATCTCGAGTTCCCTCTTTGGTCCGGGACCGGCATTGGG